>NZ_JBHXTL010000079.1:0-47025 GCF_042677365.1 Kitasatospora sp. NPDC127116 | reverse complement strand
CCCGACGCGCTCGGGCGTCGGGCGGCCGGGGGGAACGGCGGGGCCAAAGGGTTCAGAAGGTTCAGCAGGTTCAGAAGGTGAGGTTCCAGGCGTCGATCGTGCCGGTGTCGCCGGAGGCGCCGTCCTTCACCCGGAGCTTCCAGGTGCCGTTCGCCGCACTCGCGGCGGCGTTGACGGTGTAGGTCTTGGCGACGTTGTCGGTGCTGTCGCTGTTCGGGAAGTCCTCCAGGAGGTAGACCGTGCCGTCGGGCGCGACCAGGGAGAGGACGAGGTCGCCGCGGTAGGTGTGCTTGATGTCCACGCCGACCTTGAGCGCCGCCGGGGCGTTGCCGCTGACGCCGGTGACGGTGATCGGGCTCTCCACCGTGGTGTTGTCGGGGATCGCCACGTCGGCGGTGTTCTCGAAGTACGTGCCGGTGGGCTGGGTGGCGCCGCCGACCGCCTTCAGCGCGTCGACCTGGCCCTCGCCGAAGAAGCCGTTGACGGCGGTGGTGCCGGTGCAGCGGCTGTCGGAGGCGGGGCAGGCCAGGTCGTTGGCCTGGCTCGCCAGCCGGGCCCGGATGTCCGCCGGGGTGAGCGACGGGTTGGTGCTCGCGATCAGCGCGGCCACCCCGGTGACGTGCGGGGAGGCCATCGAGGTGCCGCTCTTGGTGCCGTACTTGCCGCCGGGCAGGGTCGAGTAGACGCCGGTGGCGCCGTCGCCGCCGGGCGCCGCGACGTCGATGACGCCCTGGCCGAAGTTGGAGTAGGAGGCCTTGCCGCTGCCGCTGCCCGTGGCAGCGACGGTCACCACGCCGGGGAGTTCGGTGGGGATGTCGAGGCAGGCGTTGCTGATGGTCCGGGTGACCTTGGTGGAGTCGTTCGGGCTCTCGCTGTCGGTGGTCTTGTTGGCCAGGTCGTAGTCGGAGTTGCCGGCCGCCGCGACCTGCAGCGAGCCCTTGCCCTCGGCGTACTCCTGGGCGCGCTTGACGCCCTCGATGATGGCCGCCTGGTCGAGGTCGTTCGGGCAGTTGAACTGCCAGGGGTCGGTGTAGTAGCTGTTGTTGGTGACCTTGAAGCCGTGGTCGCCGGCCCAGACGAAGCCGCAGACGGTGTTCTCGGCGTAGAAGAGGGTGCTGGTCGGCTCGGCGATCCGGACCGAGGCGATCTTCACGCCCGGTGCGACGCCGATGACGCCCTTGCCGTTCTTCGCGGCCGCGATGGTGCCGGCGACGTGGGTGCCGTGGGTGTCCACGTCGCGCCAGGCTCCGGTGCGGGTGTCGGGCTTGCCGTAGGCGCAGGAGGCCGAGTCGGCGGCGTCGAAGTTCGGTGCGAGGTCCTGGTGCTGGTCGTCCACGCCGGTGTCGAGCACGCCGACCTTGACGGTCGGGGAGCCGGTGGTGACGTTCCAGGCCTGGTCGGCCTTGATCTGGGTCATGTCCCAGCGGTTGGACTCGGTGAGCGTGGTGGCCGCCTGGGCGGGGTTGGCGGGCAGGGCCGGGTTGTAGGCGTCGGCCGGCACGTCGGAGGTGCGGGTCGCGCCGACCTGCTGGATGCCGGTGACGGTCCGCAGCGCGGCGGCGAAGCCGGCGCTGGTGGAGTGGGCGACGATGACGCCGATCGCGTCGTAACTCGCGAAGACCGTACCGCCCTTGGCGGCGACGGCGGTCTTGGCGGCGGCGATGTCGGCGGGGGCGCTGATCACCAGGTAGGCGCGGGTACCGGCGGCCCAGCCGGCCGCGGTGCCCGCGACGGCGGGGGCCTGGGCGGCGGGGGTCTGGGCGGCGGGCGCGGAGACGGCACCGGGGACGGTGGGGGTGGTGGTCGTGGTGGCGGCGGTCGCGAACGCGGTGGGGGTGGCGAGCGCCATGGCCGAGAGCACGGCGAGGGCTGCGGCCGGGCGGCCGAGCCGCCGGGATATCAGGGGTGACACGTGTCCTCCTAATCGGCCCGTGCGTGAGGGGGATCGCACGGGAATTGAAGGAAACATGCCAGATTGGGCTGGACTTGGGGAAGACTTTACGCCCGACGACTTCTCACGGAGACGTTACGTTTTGATGTCGCGGGGTCCGCGGCGCCCCAGGTCGGGGGTGCGCGGCCAGCCGCGGGGCACCCGGCAGGGCCTCCCCCGCGATGGGTCCGGCGGGGCCGATGAACGGCCGGGCGGCGTCCGTCGGTTCACGAAGCACTTCCGCGTCGGCACAGGGCTCGCCGGCGATGAAACAGACCCTGAACTCCAAGCCGTACGGCCGCCCTCGGACCTTCGTCCTGATCCAGAGCGAGAACAGGTCCGCGTCGCCGCGGCTGGAGCGGTTCTCAGTACGGACGTGCCGACCCAGGTACTCGAACGACAGCTTCTCCCGATCGACCAACAGTCCGGGGATCCGTTCGACCGAACCGTGCATCAGATAGAGACACATCAGGTCCACCGGATGTGTCTCGTGCGCCGGCCGCGCAAGGAATCCATCGGAAAAGCTGTCCCGCAAAGGTGTCTCCAGCCGTCCCAACCGCCCTGTCCCCGCATCCTGGGCACGGGGTAGATCTACGGCCTACGGGACGGTTTTCGGCGCCCCTTCGAACCGGCCCGGCTCTTCCCGGCCTCCCCGACCGGCGAGGCATGAGCTCGACAACCCACGTCCCACGTCCCACGTCCCACGTCTCACGTCTCACGTCGCTGGTCGCTCGATCGGCCGAGGCCTCAGGGATCCGTCGGGGGCGGCCTTCGACCTGAGGTGGAGTTCCACGGGCGGGAAGATGGGCCGCGGGGCGGACACGCTCCGGACCTGAGGCGGACGCCTCGCGTCGAGGCCGCCTGGCACTGTGTCAACTGTCTTTGTCGAGACGGATGTTGACGGCATTCGTCGGTCGGATTCGGGAGGACGGCATGGCGGACGGAGCGGCGGATCCGAGGCCCGGGAGGATCGGATCGAAGGGTCGGCGGTGGCGGGGCACGGCCGGGCGGTCGGTGGTCGTCGTACTCGCCGGCGCGGGCCTGCTGGCGACCTCGGCTCCGGCCGCCGGCGCGACGGACGCCCCGGTGGCGCCCTACCGGGTGGCGGCGGGCGGGGCGCGTACAGCGGACGGGGCGGCCCTGGACGCGGTGGTCCGGGCCATGGTGCGGGAGGGCGGCGCGGCGGCGACGCTGGCCCGTGTCCGGGAGAACGGCTCCACGGCCTGGAAGGGTGCGGCCGGCGTGGCCGACCTGGCCACCGGCGCCCCCGCCGATCCGGCCGGCCGGTTCCGGATCGGCAGCGTCACCAAGACCTTCGTCGCGACGGTGGTCCTCCAACTCGTCGCGGAACACCGACTCGGCCTCGACGACTCCGTCGAGAGCCGCCTGCCGAACGTGGTGCCGAACGGCGCCGGCATCACCGTGCGCCAACTGCTCAACCACACCAGCGGCATCCACGACTTCACCGAGGACCCGGCGTTCGACGTCGGCAACGAGGCGACGCTGCGGCAGTGGCTGGCAGGTGGGCGCTGGACGTCCTACCGGCCGCAGCAACTCGTGGACATCGCGAACAAGTACCCGCCGTACTTCGCCCCCGGACAGGGCTGGCACTACTCCAACACCAACTACGTGCTCGTCGGCATGATCATCGAACGCCTCACCGGGCGCAGTTGGGCGCAGGAGGTGGACCGCCGCATCATCCGGCCGCTGGGTCTGACGAGCACCTCGATGCCCATCGACTCGCCCTTCATTCCCGGCTCGCACGCGCACGGCTACTACAAGCTCGCCACCGGCCCCGCCGACGTGACGCTGCTCAACCCGTCGATGGCATCCTCGGCCGGGGCGGGCATCTCCACCACCGCGGATCTCACCCGCTTCATCTCCGCCCTGCTCGGCGGACAACTGCTCGGCCCGGCCGAACTCGCCGAGATGAAGCGCACCAGCGGCCCGGGCGAGGCCGTCGGCTACGGCCTCGGACTCCAGCGGATGACCACGCCCTGCGGCGAGTTCTGGGGACACAGCGGCGGCATCCCCGGCTACAACACCCTGATGGTCGGCGAGGTCACCGGAAAGCGGCAGTTCGCCACCTCGATCAACCGGTACGACCTGTCCGACCCCGCCGCGATGCAGCGGACCTCCAACGACCTGTACTCCACGGGCACCTGCGGCGGCCGCCCGCCGGCCGCCCCGCCGTCGGCCCTCCCGTCCGCCGCCGCGACACCTCGGTCCACCGGACCGCTCGCCTGACCCGAACCCCGGATCCGCGCGCCGGTACGACCACGGACGCGCGGATCACCTGGGTGTTCAGCAGCAGCCGCAGCCCGGCCGGCAGCCGCAGGCGTCCGGCTCCCTGCCGGGCGGCGGGGCGAGCCCGGCGGGCGCGCAGCAGCCCTTGCCTCGCCAGGCGCCGCAGCACCGGCCAAGCGTCCACAGCGTGGGGTCGCATGCCATGGATGGCCCATCACCGCTGAAGGCGTCCAGGTGGGTGGCGTCCAGGCTCAGGCCTGCGCCGTGCTCCCGTCCATCGGGGCTCCTGTTCCCCCGATCGGGCTAGCCGCAGTTGCGTTGGCTTCGGCTCGGGCGGCTAGGGTTCGCCGATGTGATCCATCCCACAGCAGTGGTGCATCCAGATGCCCAGGTGCACCCCGAGGCGACCGTCGGGCCCATGTGCATCATTGGCCCCGATGTGCGCGTCGGGCGTGGCACGAACCTGATCGGCCATGTCTGGGTCGAGGGGCCCACCGTGATCGGGGAGGACAACCAGGTGTTCCCGTTCGCCTGCCTGGGCGGTCCTTCCCAGACCCGAAGCCGGCCGGTCGACGCGGAGCCGATGCTCGTGATCGGGGACCGCAACCAGATCCGGGAGACGGTGACGATCCACCGGGGAAGTACGGCTTCAAGCACGACCCGGATCGGTGACGACTGTCTGATCATGGCCTCCGTGCACATCGGGCACGACTGCGTGATCGGCAACGGCTGCGTGGTGTCCAGTGGCTCCTGCATCGCAGGCCACTGCCGTCTGGACGACTTCGTCAACCTCAGCGGCATGGTGTTCGTCGTCCAGAATCTGCACGTCGGGACCCACGCCTTCGTCACCGCGATGGTCAAGGTCGATCACGATGTCCCGCCCTACACCATCGCGGACGGCTTGGACGGTATGGCGATCCGCGGGGTCAACCTCATCGGCCTGCGCCGCCGCAACTTCCCCCGGCAGACGCTGCGTCATATCGTCGACGCGGTCCGCGTATGGACCACGCGCACGGACCTGTCACGCGCCGATCGCCTGCAGCACATGGAAGCCCGCCACGGGCATCTCCCCGAGGTGAAGAACCTCGTCGACTTCCTCACCACCCGTGGCGCACTGCCCAACGCCCGGCAGCCTTCGCGTCTTCCGACCGCCGGGCGCCTGCTGCCTCCGACGCAGCGCCCGGAGGTTCCAAGCCCGCCTGGCTGAGTCCCGCCCGGCCCTGCGCCAGCCCTCCGGCGAGAGTTCTCCATTCGGCCTGGTCGGCGACCTGGGGACGGTGAGTGCGGAGGACCCTCGGACCACCCGCCCGCCCGGACCGGAAGGGACCACACCCATGGCCACCGCCACCGCGCCCATCACCCGGCTGTCCGAGCCGACCATCGGGCCCGAGGAGATCGACGCCGCCACCCGCGTCCTGCGCAGCGGCCGCATCGTCCAGGGCCCCGAGGTCGCCGCCTTCGAGGACGAGTTCTCCCGCGCCGCCGCGGGCGGCCTCGACTGCGTGGCCGTCAACAGCGGCACGTCCGCCCTGTTCCTGGCACTGCTCGCCCTCGGCATCGGCCCCGGCGACGAGGTCGTCGTTCCCTCCTTCAGCTTCGCCGCGACCGCCAACGCCGTCCGCCTCACCGGAGCCGACGTGGTCTTCGCCGACATCGACCCCGCCACGTACTGCCTCCGCCCCGACGCCGCGGCCGCCGCCATCACCCCGCGCACCACCGCGCTGCTCCCGGTCCACCTCTACGGCCACCCCGCCGCCATGGACGACCTCCGGGCCATCGCCTCCCGCTACCGGATCGCGATCGTCGAGGACGCCTGCCAGGCCCACGCCGCCACCCTGAACAGCCGCCACGTCGGCACCTTCGGCCAGGCCGGCTGCTTCAGCTTCTACCCCACCAAGAACATGCACTCGCTGGAGGGCGGCATGATCTGCACGCCCGACCCCGCCATCGCCCGCACCCTGCGACTGCTGCGCAACCAAGGCATGGAGCAGCGCTACGCCAACGAGATCGTCGGCGGGAACTGGCGGATGACCGACGTTTCGGCCGCCGTCGGCCGCGTCCAGCTCACCCGCCTGGCCCGGGCCACCGCCCGGCGCCGCGCCAACGCCGCCGTCCTCACCCACCTCCTCGCCGGCACCGCCCTCACCCTTCCCGCCGCGGCCGCCGGTGCCGACCCGGTCTGGCACCAGTACACCGTGCGCACTCCCACCGGCCACCGCGAACACCTCCAGCGCACCCTCGCCGCCCACGGCATCGAGACCGGCGTGTACTACCCCACCCCGATCCACCGCCTCGCCCCGTACGCGGACACCGGCCCCTGGTCTCTCCCGCACACCGACCTGGCCGCCGGACAGGTCCTTTCCCTGCCCGTCCACCCCCACCTGCGCGACGAGGACCTGCACCGCATCGCCACCGCCGTGCAGGCGGCCGCCGCCTCCGTCCCGATCGAGGCCTCCCGGTGACTGCCCGGGCCCTGCGTGCCGGGCTCATCGGGCTGGGAGCGATGGGCCGTCACCACGCCCGTGCCCTGGCCGACATCCCCGGCGTCGATCTGGTCGGCATCGCCGACCCCAACGCCGAGAACGGTGACGCGCCCGCGCCCGTCCTGCGCGACACCGACAGTCTCCTCGCCCTCGGCATCGACTACGCCGTCATCGCCTGTCCCACCCGACTCCACGAACCCGTCGCACTCCGACTCGCCGCAGCCGGCATCCCCGCTCTGATCGAGAAGCCCGTCGCCGCCACCACGGCCGACGCCCGGCGCGTCACCGACGCCTTCACCCGCGCGACCCTCCCGGCCGCCGTCGGCCACATCGAGCGCTTCAACCCCGCCCTCCTCGCCCTGCACGACCTCCTCGCCACCGGCCGGTACGGGCAGCTGCTCCAGGTCACCAGCCGCCGCGAGGCCCCCGCCGCCCGCCCCAGCGACACCGGAGTGCTCCTCGACCTCGCCGTCCACGACCTCGACAACACCGCCTGGATCACCGGCCAGCCCTACCGCGGGATCACGGCCTGCACCGCTTCCACCGCCGGCACGGGCACCGAAGACCTCGCCATCATCACCGGAGAACTCCTCAACGGCGCGCTCGCCGCCCACGCCGTCAACCGGCTCCCGCCCCGACGTGAGCGCACCACCACGGTGCTCACCGAACGCGCCGGCATTACCGCCGACACCGCCGCCGCCACACTGACCATCGTGGGCTCCCGCACCGGCCGCACCATCGAGGTCACCGGCGCCGACGCCCTCCGATCCGAACACCTCGCCTTCTGCGATCTCGTGCTGACCGGACGGCACGGCCGCCTCGCCACCCTGCAGGACGCGACCGTCGCGCTGGCCCACGCAGAACGCCTCGGCGCCCGCCGGCCCACGAATGGCCCCGACTCCGTTCCCGTCACCCCCGTCTGCACCATCAGCGGCGAAGCCCAGGTCGAGGGCGAGGAGGTGCACCCTCCCGAGGGCGGCAACGTCCGCCGCCCCGCCCTCGCGGAGGTCCGGGTCAAGGCCGCCCTGCACGACCAGCCGGTCCGCGTCACCGCCGCAGAGGCGGACGGTTCGTCATGGCACGCGGTGGTCCCGGTCGACTGCTCGGTGACCACCCTCGACCAGCCGCACCCCGAATCAGCGCGGCCGGCAATGCCCCGCAACCAGGTACCGGCACCCGCCGCGGCACCAGCTTGACCCGTCCTGCCGCTGCCTGCCTACGCCTGACCACCGGCCCGAGGCACCCCTACTCCGGCCAGCACCCCCGCGCTGGGCAGGCACACTCGCCGCCAGCGCTGCCTCACTCGGGCCCCAGCCCGCCATAGCACCGCCTCGTACACCTACCGGCCGCTTCAACCTTGATGTAGGCCGATGGCCTCGTCCATAGCGGCGCTGTTCAGCGCTGGATTCCCTGGCCCGCCGTTCCACTCCGCGCCTGGCGAGGGAGCATCCGACCGCCTCTCGCAGCCGTTCAAGAACCGGTGATGTGCTGGTCCCGTCCGGCCTGGTACACACGGGAGTTGTCTCGGGCTTCTGCCTTCATGATGATCGGCCGATGCTGGGGCTGCTCACCGTCGGATAATGCCGGGTCCACGTGTTCGTCCAACAGTCGCCGCAGTTCGTCGGCAAGGGCGGGATCCTCGTTGATCAGCTGCTGTAACCGCAGGCGCCAGGCACCCGCCAGAGCCTGTTCGGTGTCCTCGTCGCCCTGCTCCCGTGCGGCCAGTACCTGTGCGCGCACTGCCTCCAGGTCGGATCCGACACCATCGGCCCGGTCGGGGCGTCGGCGCCGCCACCACTCCACCACCGCGGCCCGGGTCTGCTGCCAGCCGTCGGTTGCCATCGCGCTCACCAGCGCGCTTCCCGCTGCCAGGACGACCGGATCCATTTCGCCC
Organism: Kitasatospora sp. NPDC127116; assembly: GCF_042677365.1. Classification (NCBI taxonomy): domain Bacteria; kingdom Bacillati; phylum Actinomycetota; class Actinomycetes; order Kitasatosporales; family Streptomycetaceae; genus Kitasatospora; species Kitasatospora sp. NPDC127116. Next base: position 38,471 of record NZ_JBHXTL010000079.1, on the reverse strand, counting down.
CCCACATCAACAAGACACTGCTGTAAGGACCGTAACCGGCATCGTCTCGAACTCGGAGCCCTTTGCGCAAAGTCGCGGTGCTCTGCCACCACCGAGTGAGCGACAGAGCCGCTCGATGGACAGACCCGCTTCCCCTGTGGCGGGGCCGTCCCTGCGGTGGCATCATGAGGCGGCAGATCCGATGGGGGGAGCTGAGGGTGGGCGCGATCGTCTTGCGGGTGCACCGGGCCGTCCGGGACGAGCGTGTCGTAGAACGGTGAGCGGCACAGGGTGGCAGGAGCCTGAGGACGCGGCGGAGCAGCCACTTTCGATGAGTGCTGCGGCCAACGACGAGGCCAGGATCTACCAGTCCGGCCGTGACATGGTCGTGGCGGAGGCCGGCGACGTCCATCTGCACTACCTGGACGGCGTACGCGAGACCCGGCGGGCCCCCGTGGATGCCGCCGCGCAGTGTCCGTACCCGGGGCTGAAGCCGTTCGAGCCGGGCGATGCCCGGTGGTTCTTCGGCAGGGACGAGCTCGTCGCGCAGGTGCTGGCCGAGCTCGACCGTGACGCCGAGGGGCCGCTCGTGATCGTCGCTCCCTCCGGGGCGGGGAAGTCCTCGCTACTGCGGGCGGGGGTGCTGCCGGCGCTGGCGGAAGGCCGCCTGCCCGGTTCGGCCGGCTGGAGCCAGCTGTTGCTGACCCCCACCGAGCGGCCGGTCGACGAACTGACTGCCCGGTTGGAGCAGGTCGTCGGGGTCAGTGCCGCGGAGGCCCGTCGCGCGATCGAGGCGGGTCCGGACGCGGTTGCGTCCGTGCTGCGCGCGTCGTCCAGCACCTCTCGGCTCCTGTTGGTCGTGGACCAACTCGAAGAACTGTTCACCCTGTGCACCGATGAGCTGCAGCGGCAAGCGTTCCTCGATCTCCTGGACGCTCTGGCCGCTGGTCCGGAGCCCGCCGCCTTTGTCGTCTGCGTCCTACGGTCCGACTTCTACTCCCAGTGCGTGACCTACCCCCAACTGCGGTCCGCATTGCAGCACCGCCAGATCGTCGTCGGGCCGCTGTCGCAGGAGGGCCTTCGGGAAGCCATCCTCTTCCCTGCCCAGGAGGTCGGACTCGTCCTGGAGCCCGGGCTGGTGGAGCTGATGCTGGCCGACCTCGGGTGGCCGGGGAGGGAAGTCGGCCAACTGCCGCTGCTGGCCCACGCGTTGCGGGCCGTCTGGCACCAGCGGCAGGGCAACACCCTGACCGTCAGCGGGTACCGCACCACCGGCGGGATCGGCCAGGCCGTGGCAACCAGCGCCGAGCGGATCTACTCCGGCCTCGACCCGGCAGGGCAGTCAGCGGCCCAGGCCATGTTCCTGCGGCTGGTCCGAATCGGTGAGAGCGGCGACGGAGCGGAGGACACCCGTCGCCGGGTCGCCCGGTCCGACCTGCCTGCCGGCCTCGTCGGGGTGTTCACCGTCGGCCGGCTGCTCACCGTGGAGCACGACGCCGTCACCATCGCGCACGAAGCCCTCGTCCGCGCCTGGCCCCGCATGCGGACCTGGATCGAGTCCGACCGCGCCGACCGGCTCGTCCGCCAAGGCCTCGAAGAGGCCGCGGCGGCCTGGGAGCGCGACGGCCGGGATCCGGGCATGCTCTACCGAGGCGAGCGTCTGGTCGCGGCCAGGCGGGTGGCCCACGAGGCCGGCCCTCTCGCCACTGTCTTCCTGAAAGCCTCCGCACACCGGGCCCGCCGGGTGGCCGCCCGCCGTAACCGGGTGATCGCGGTGCTGAGCGCTCTGGTCCTTGTCGCGGTCGCCGCCGCGGCGGCCGCCGTACAGCAGAGCTTTACGGCCCGGTCCGAGCGCGACACCGCCGTGTTCCACCAGATCCTGGCCAAGGCGGACCATCTGAGGGGAACCGACCCGTCGCTGGCTGCTCAACTGGACCTGGCCGCACACCGCATGCGCGAGGCGGACCCGGAGGCGTACACGCGACTTGTCAACGATGCCGCGTCGACGCTGTCGACTGCCTTGGCCCACCGGAACCCGGTCGGCGAGGTGGTGTTCAGCCCGGACGGTCGGCTCCTGGCCGGTGTGGGGCTGCACGGGGCCCTGGAGCTGTGGGACACGACCGAGCCGCGGCACCCCGCCTCCCGAACCGAGTTGCTGCCAGGGCTCGACACCGGTGTCCTGTCGGCCGCGTTCAGCCCGGACGGCAAGCTGCTGGCAGCCGGCAGCGACGGACACCTCCGGCTGTGGGACGTCACCGACCCCGCCCGCCCGAAGGCCGGGGCCGACCTGAGGACGAACGGCGGCATCGACGCGATCGCCTTCAGCCCCGACGGCGGACGTCTGGCCGTGGGCGACGACAAGCAGGTCCGGGTCTGGGACCTGGCCGTCCCCTCGTCACCGGCCCCGCTCGGCAAGCCGCTCGGCCAGACCGGCATCGTCACCCGCCTGCGCTTCGGCCGGGACGGCAACGTCCTGGTCGTGGGCGTCCTGGTCACGAACCCGACGGACGCCGCGGTCCGGGTATGGGACCTGACCGGCTCGACCGCGCCCACTCCGCGCAGCACGGCCTTGAAGACGGAGGACCGGCCGACCGTGAGCTGGTTCGGCATGAGCCCCGACGGCAAGGAGGTCGCCGTGGCGGCCGGTGGCGGGACCGTCCACCGGTGGGACATCGGCGATCCAGCGGCTCCCGCACCCCTGGGGGAGCCGCTGCCCGGTCACGGCAGCCTGCCGGCGTCCCTTGCGTACAGCCCTGACGGCCGCGTTCTCGCCGTCGCAGGCGACGACGGCACCATCCGGCTGTGGGACGTCACCGACCGCGCGCGCCCCAAGCCCCTCGGCACACCTCTGCCGGGATCCTCCCCGACGTCCGGTCCCCTGCCCTCGGGCCGGCTCGGCAACGGCCACGAACTCGTCTTCGGTCCCGACAGCACCACACTTGCCGCGGCAGGCGACGACGGAACGGTGCGCCTGTGGAACGTGGCCCTGCCCGAGCACATCACCCCCCTCGGCAACCCGCTCGTCGGCCACGGTGACGCCGTCCGCTCCCTGACGTTCGGCCCCGACGGCACGACTCTGGCGACGGCCGGGATGGACAGCACGGTCCGGCTGTGGAGCCTGCCGGGATCACGGCTGGTGCAGCAGGGCGATCCTTCGGGAGGCCTCTCGATCAGCTCCGACGGCGAACTCCTCGCCGTGCGCGGTGACGACGGTGCCCCGGGCATCCGGACATTGCGGACCACCCCGGCGGGCACCTGGGCCAGGACCGGGGCCGACCACCTGTTCAAGGACGTGTGGTCGGCGGTGTTCAGTCCGGCCGGGCGGACGCTCGCGGCCGCCACGACCGACCAGACCCTACGGCTGTGGGACCTGCGCGACCCGGCCTCGCCGCGGGCAGCGGGAAGCACGAGGACCGGACACCAGGACACGATCAATCAGATGATCTTCACCCCGGACGGGGGTGCACTCTTCACCAACGACCGGACGTCGGTACAGCTGTGGGACGTGAAGGACCCGGGCCGTCCGAGTGCACTGGCCACCCTCGTCGATCTCACCGACCGGGCGGCACACGACTACAGCGTAGGCATCGGCCGCCTGGCCCTCAGTGCCGACGGAGCCGTGCTCGCCGTCGAAACCGGCGAGGGCACGAGGGAGACGAGCGTCCACCTGTGGGACGTCCGCGATCCGGCCCGGCCACGTCCGGCCGGCACCCTGTCCGCCCCGCTGGGCACCGTCGAATCGGGTCCGCCCGTCTCCGTCACCTCCCTGGCCTTCGCCGGAACGACTCTCATTCTCGGTGACCAGGACGGGAGGCTCCACCTGTGGGACATCGGCGACCCGGCACGACCCCGCTCACGCGGTCCCGCCGTCACCGCCCACGCCGTCAAGGTGACCGCCCTGGCCCTCGATCCGCAGGGCAGGACCCTGGCCACGAGCAGCGAGGACCACACCGTACGCCTCTGGGACATCAGCGACATCTCCCACCCCCGCCCCCTCGGCACACCCCTGACGGGCCACGCGGGACCGGTGACCGCCCTGACCTACAGCCAGGACGGCAGACACCTGGTGACCACGAGCCGGGACGGCACCGTCCAACTCCGCGCACTGAGCCCGGACGACCTGTCCCGCACCGTCTGCGCCACCACCTGGCAGGCCCTCACCCGCACCTCATGGGAGCGCCACCTGCCGGGTATCCCCTACGAACCCCCCTGCTGACCGTTCTCGGAACTGCCACGCTTCCGCGGGGTCATCTACGACTGCCCGACCGAGCGGCGTGGCACCCTGTTCGAGCCAACCGACGCAGTGCTGTGCACCGACGGGCCGGTGAAGACCCTGGTGGACCTGGCGCCGGCGCCCGAGCACGCCCGCTCGCCGCGGAAGAGGTCGAGCCGCGCGAGCGCCTGGTCGCCCAGTTCGACGCCAACGACCTCAAAGTGGCGCACCCGTGACCCCGACCCACATCGTTCCAAGGGCGGCGCCCCCAGCTCGGTGCTGGGCTGGACCTGCTTGACCCATTCGGTAGCTGGGACAACAACGAAGGCCGCGGGCCGGAGGATGACGAGGCCGTCGGCCGCGGCGACATCGAACGCCTTCACAACCGGATCCTCGCGTTGCTGAACCGGTGACCTGTGCCCACCGGCCGCGCGCCCGCCGCCCGTCCCTGCCCCCATGACCCACCGTGCCGGGCACAACTCCGACATCCACACAATTCCCAGGATGACGAATGACCTTCCGCACCATGGCAACCGCCGCGATCCTCGCGCTCTCCATAGCGATCGGCTCCTCTGAATCCACTCTGGCGATTGAGCCGGACATGCCAATCTGGAGTGTCCCTACCGCCGAGAGCCTCCCGATCTGGACCGCTTCCACCCGGTGATCAACGCGGGACGCCGTACCGCACCCGGAAGCCCCCTCCCGTCGCACTCGCGACGAGCCGCGGCTCTCTGCAGTACAGGTGCCCACCGACCCCGGCATCCAGGCAGCAGTCTGCGGCCCCCGCACCGAGCTGCTCTGGGGCCACGACAACCACTCCGCAGTGGGTGCCTCGACTGCCTGGCTCGCCCACCTGCTCCGCCGGCTGGAACAAGTCCCCGCGCTCCTGGCCCGCCGGACGCGGCCGCGAAGACACCACGCACGTGCTCGGCGACCGACTCGTGGCCCCTCCCCAGCCGCTCGACCGGCCCGGAGGCGGCACGAGCCGGACGAAGGTGAGCCTTCGGCACACCCGTCCCCGAGACCGCCGAGCTGCTTACCGACCCGCGGGCCGTCGAGCACGCGATCACCGCACACAATCAGGCGGACCTGCCGCTCTTCCCAGCGGCCGGGATCGCCGGGGCGGGCCTCGCCGTCGTCGCCGTACCGCTTCCTGGGACCGCCGAACCTGAGGTGCGGATCGTCGTCGGCCCCGGCCAGGAGGAACGCTGGGATCGGGCAGCATGAGCATGTCCGTAATGAACGATTGTGTTCCCTATGCCCCGGGGATACCGTCGGTAGTGGTGAACGAATCCGTCCCCTGCCCGCCGTTCACCCTCGAACCCATTGGGGGACCGCCATGGCCACCTCGCGCGCCCTGGCCGAGGCTTCGCCCGCGACCGCACGTCGGGGCCAGCACCCGGGGATCGCTCTCACCGTCATCGCGGCGACACAGCTGATGGTCGTTCTCGACATCACGATCGTGAACATCGCGCTGCCGCACATCCAGTCGGCGCTGGGGTTCAACACCACCGAACTGTCCTGGGTGATCAACGCCTACACGCTCACCTTCGGCGGGCTGCTGCTGCTCGGCGGGCGCGCCGGCGACATCCTCGGGCGGCGGCGGGTGTTCATGGTCGGCGTGCTGGTGTTCAGCCTGGCCTCGCTGCTCGGCGGCGTCGCGCAGTCCTCGGCCTGGCTGCTGGCGGCCCGGGCGCTCCAGGGCCTGGGCGGCGCCATCGCCTCGCCGACCGCACTGGCGCTGATCGCCACCAACTTCAAGGAGGGCCCGGAGCGCAACCGGGCCTTCGGAGTGTTCTCGGCCGTGGCCGGGGCCGGTGGCGCGATCGGGCTCCTGCTCGGCGGCATGCTGACCTCCTGGCTGTCCTGGCGCTGGGTGTTCTTCGTCAATGTGCCGATCGGCATCGCGATCGCGCTGCTGGCGCCGCTGTACATCAACGAGTCCGAGCGGCACCCCGGGCGTTTCGACCTGACCGGCGCCTTCACCGCCACGGCGGGCATGGTCTCGCTGGTGTACGGCTTCATCCGTGCCTCCGACCACGGCTGGACGGACCCCGTGACGCTGACCGCCTTCAGCCTCGCCGCCGCACTGCTGGTCGCGTTCCTGTTCAACGAGCGGCGGGTGCCGCAGCCGATCACCCCGCTGCACCTGTTCCGCGACCGCAACCGCTCGGGCGCGTACGGGCTGATGCTCTGCGTGGCCGCGACGATGTTCAGCATCTTCTTCTTCATCACCCTGTTCGTGCAGGAGATCCTCGGCTTCAGCCCGCTGCGGGCCGGCTTCGCGTTCCTGCCGATCAGCGTGGCGATCATCGCCGCCGCCCAGTTCGCCGCCCGCAACCAGCTGCGCTGGGGCCCCAAGCCCTTCCTCGTGACCGGCTCGCTGCTGGTGCTGAGCGGGGTGGTCTGGGCGACGCAGATCGACATCGACAGCACCTACGTCGGCGGCATCCTCGGCCCGACCCTGCTGTTCGGCTTCGGCATGGGCTCGATCTTCGTCCCGGTGATGCTGACCGCCGTCTCCCACGTCGCCCCGCACGAGACCGGCGCGGCCACCGGCATGCTCAACACCACCCAGCAGGTGGGCGGCTCGCTCGGCCTGTCGATCCTGATCACGGTGTTCGGTACGGCCAGCCGCAACGAGGCCCGGCAGCAGGCCGGGGCGTTCCTGCGGCAGGCCACCCCGCAGCAGCTCGCCCAGTTCCGGGCCACCGGCCGGCTCCCGGCGCCGTACTCCTCGCAGGTGCTGGTGCACGGCATCGCCAGCGCGTTCCAGATGGGCCTGGTCTTCGCGGCGCTGGCGGTGTTGATCGCGGTGTTCGTGATCAAGGTCGGCCACCTGCCGGTGCCGCCGGCCGTCAGTCCTTCGGGGGGCGGCGCTTGACAGGGCGTCGGGGTGACCGGGAGAGTCCTTCTTGCAATGGTTTTCATCTTCGATAACCGGTGCGGGTGAGCGCTGCCCGTTCCGCCGGTCACCGCTGCCCGCCACCGGTCGAAGCCCACGCATCCCCGAAAGAGGACCTCCATGTCGCTCGACGTCTCCCCCGCCCTCCTCGCCCAGGCCCAGCAGGGCCGCGTCGACGAGGCCGACTTCCTCGAGACCGTCCGCACCTCCCTCCCGTACGCCTACCAGGTCGTGTCCGGTCTCAGCACCGAACTCGCCACCGGCCAGGAGGAGTTCACCACCGACAACACCACGCCCAGCGACGAGCAGCGCGCCCAGCTGCTGCGCGCGCTCGCCAGCAACGCGATCCGGGGCAGCCTGGAGAGCCACTTCGGGGTGAAGCTCGCCTTCGTCAACTGCCACCGCGTCGGCGCCTTCCGCCCCGGCACCGAGGACGGCGCGGCGTACCGCGAGTTCACCTCGCTGCACAACCAGATCCGCAACCAGAGCCCGGAGCTGCGCAGCTGCTGACAGCCCCCGAAGGCGGCCCGGACGCGGTCCGAGCACAGCCCGGGCAAAGCCCGGGCGCTACCCGAGCCGGCCCGGGCGCGACCCGTATCACGGCGGCTCCCACCCTGCCCACCGGGGTGGGAGCCGCCGCACGTGACACCCGCGTTGCGCCGTGTTGCGGGCCGGTGACCGGATCGTGCGTCGATCTTGTCGGACGGCGCGGCGCCCGCTTACGTTCGAAACGCACCATCTCGACCGGCCCTCACCGGGCCGCCCCTCACCCCCGCGGAGCCCACCATGTCGCCGACCCCTCGCCCGCTGCGGAAACTCGGCTTCCTGACCATCGGGCTCTTCGACGAGGCGGACCCCCGCCGCGGCCACGAGTCCACCCTCGACCTCATCACCCTCGGCGAGCGGCTCGGCTTCGACAGCGCCTGGCTGCGCCACCGCCACCTCCAGTACGGCATCTCCTCCCCGATCGCCGTCCTCGCCGCCGCCACCCAGCGCACCAGCCGCATCCAGCTCGGCACCGCCGTCACCCCGCTCGGCTGGGAGAACCCGCTGCGGCTCGCCGAGGACCTGGCCACCGTGGACGTGCTCTCCGGCGGCCGGCTCAACCCCGGCTTCAGCGTCGGCCCGCCCACCCACTACGAGCAGGTGCGCGGCGCGCTCTACCCGGACACCGGCGAGCAGGAGGACTTCAGCCCCCGGCGCGCCGAACGGCTGCTCGCCCTGGTCCGCGGCGAGGACGCCTCCGACTTCGCCGGCACCGAGGGCATCGAGGTGTACTCCCGCCGCGTCCAGCCGCACTCCCCCGGCCTGGCGTCCCGGCTCTGGTACGGCGCCGGCAGCCTGCGCTCGGCCCGCTGGGCCGGCGAGCAGGGGCTCAACCTGCTCACCAGCAGTGTCGTGAAGCCGGAGAGCGAGGAGGGCCCGCTCGACTTCGCCGCCATCCAGGCCGCCCAGATCCGCGCCTTCCGCGAGCGCCACCCCGACGGCGAGCGCGCCCGGGTCTCCCACGGCCTGGTGGTCATCCCCACCGACAGCGCCACCCCCGAACAACGCGCCAAGTACCGGGCGTACGCCCTCGCCCGCACCCCGCGCACCCTCGCCCCGCAGGGCCCGGCCCGGCTGCTGTTCGCCCCCGACCTGGTCGGGACGACCGAGGAACTCGTCGAACGGCTGCACGCCCACGCCGGCTACCGCGAGGTGGACGAGGTCGCCTTCGCCCTGCCGTTCACCTTCGAACACGAGGACTACGTGCAGATCCTCACCGACCTGGCGACCCGGCTCGGGCCCGCCCTCGGCTGGCGTCCGCAGCCGGCGCCCGCCGAGGGCTGACCCGCCCGACCCCTTCCCTGTCCCTGTCCCTGTCCCTGTCCCTGTCCCTGTCCCTGTCCCTGTCCCCAACAGGCGTACAGACAGCGGGAGTCGGCCGCAACCACCGCGTCCGGCACGGCGTCCCAAGCCGGTACGGACGGACGGCCGGCCCGGCCGGACGCCACCCCGGGGGGAGACCGCGATGGGGCCCTACCACGCCACACCCGTACCGCCGCCGCCCGCCCTGCACCCCTGCCCGAACTGCGGGCTCACCGACCAGGTCCGCGGCGTCCCGGCCGTGTACCACGCGGGGAGGACGCGGGTCACCACCCGCCCCTCGCAGGGGAGCGGCGACCACCGGACCCGCGAGGTCGTCTCCGACCTCGCCCGCGCCCTGGCACCCGTCCCGATCCGCGACCAGCCACCCGGCCGCGCGGCGACGGCACTGGGCGCCGTCGCCCTCGTGATCGCCTTCTTCACCTTCTTCGCCGGGAACTTCGCCCGGCAGTTCGACGACGACGCGCCCGCCTTCGCCGCACCGGTCCGGGACCACCACGCCTTCGAGATCCCCGTGGTGATCCCGGTGGTCGCCGTCATCGCCGGAACCGTCCTCCTCGTCACCGCGGCCGCGCTCCGCGCCTCCGCCGACCGCGAACTCGCCGGCCGGCCCCGGGCCGAGCACCTCTGGGCCCAGGCCTGGTACTGCGCCCGCTGCGGCACCGCCCACTTCCCGCCCACCACCGGCTCGCCCACCGGCGTGCCGACGGCCGCCCTCAGCCTCCCGGAGTTCCGCCGCGTCGTCTGGACGGCCGGCGGCTACGGCCACCTCGCGGACCGGTACTGACTCAGAACTCGCTGGTGTCGAGGTCGAGTTCGAACGGCTCGGGCAGTCGCACCGGCACCCCGGACGGGTGCGGCCCCTCGACCCGGGTCCAGCCGAGCGCGCCGGGTTGGGAGAACAGCGTGCAGGCCCGCTCCTGCCGGTCCACCAGGAGGTAGAGCGGCGCACCGAACTGGGCGTAGCGCCGGCGCTTCACCGTCCGGTCGGTGTCGGCACTGGAAGGCTCGGTCGCCTCGACCACCAGCAGCGTCCGGTCAGGCGTCAACGCCCCGCCGTGTACGGCCAGTTCAGTCGGCACGACGGCCAGGTCCGGCACGTAGCGGTCCGCCGTGCCCGGCAGGGCCAGATCACCGGAACCGGAGCACAGGCCGCTCGGCCGCAGGGCCGGGGCGAGCTGCTGCCGGAGCAGGTCGACGGTGCTCTGGTGCGCCCAGGAGTGCGTCACCGGGACGGCGGCCCCCTCGATGATCTCGCTCTCCACGCGGCGAAGCCTATCGGTCTCCACTGATGTCCCGCTCTGGCCAATTGAACAAGCGCTTGCTTAGAATCGGGCGCGTTCAGCCGTCGAGCCCGAGCGCCCCTGGAGACGTCATGGCCGGAGCCACCGGAGTCAACCGTCAGATCCGCCTTGCCAGTCGGCCGGTCGGGGAGGTGCGTCCGGAGGACTGGGCGCACGGGGAGGAGGCGGTGCCGGAGCCGGGCGAGGGCGAGTTCCTCGGGCGGACGCGGTACGTGTCGCTGGATCCGGCGATGCGGGGATGGCTGGACGACCGGCCGTCGTACCTGCCGCCGGTGGGGCTGGGCGAGGTGATGCGGGCCGGCTCGGTGGTGGAGGTCGTGGCGTCGAACCACCCGGGGTTCCGGGTCGGGGACCACGTGGTCGGGGCCTTCGGGGTGCAGGAGTACGCGGTCTCGGACGGGAAGGGCGCGCTCACGGTCGATCCCGCGCTCGCGCCGCTGTCGACGTACCTGGGCGCCCTCGGGATCCCCGGGATGACGGCGTACTTCGGGCTGCTGGAGGTCGGGGCGCTCAAGGAGGGCGAGACCGTCGTCGTCTCCGGCGCCGCCGGGGCGGTCGGCAGCATGGTCGGCCAGATCGCCAAGCTGAAGGGCTGCCGGGTGGTGGGCATCGCCGGCGGCCCGGAGAAGTGCGCGCTGCTCACCGGCGAGCTGGGCTTCGACGCCGCGATCGACTACCGCACCGAGGACGTCCGCAAGGCCCTGCGCACCCACGCCCCGGACGGCATCGACGTCTACTTCGACAACGTCGGCGGCCCCGTCCTGGACGCCGCGCTGACCCGCCTGGCGATGCACGCCCGGGTGGTGGTCTGCGGCGCCATCAGCCAGTACAACAACGAGGGCGCCGTGCAGGGCCCGTCCAACTACCTCTCCCTGCTGGTGCGGCGGGCCCGGATGGAGGGCTTCGTGGTGTTCGACTACGCCCGCCGGTACCCGGAGGCGGCCGCCGAGCTCGCCGGCTGGATCGCGGAGGGCCGGATCAAGGTCAAGGAGCAGGTGGTGGAGGGCACCGTGGACGACTTCCCGGAAACCCTCGGGATGCTCTTCCGGGGCGAGAACACCGGCAAGCTGGTGCTGCGGCTCGTCTGACGCACGGACTCCCCGGGCGGCCGTCACCCCCCTACGGCCGCCCGGGATCGGGGCCCGGGATCGGGGCCCGGGCCCCCGGGGTCGGACACGGAAGCCCGGGGTCAGAGCAGTCGCTTGATCTCGCCGCGAGCCCGGTAGAAGCCGCCCGAGGCGGACTCCCGCACCTCGGCGACCAGGTAGCGGGCCCCGGCGATCCGGATGTCCTTGGGGAACTGCACCCGCCACGACGGGTCGTAGCCCTGCGAGACCACCCGCATCCGCAGCCGGACGCCGTCCTGGACGCACTCGACCTCGACCTCGCCGCCGGTCCGGGCGGTGACCACCTCGACCGTCTCCGGCCCGGCGCCGGCCAGCACCGGCTCCCAGCCCGCGCCCTTGATCTCGGCGGTCTCCGGCAGCGTGCCGTCCTCCGCCGCCCGCACCGCCTGCTCGCCGGCGTCCAGGCAGGCCAGCGAGCCGTCGGTGGTCACCAGGTAGAGCCGCCCCGCCCGGTACTGCATGCTGTACGCCGAGCCGCAGCCGGTGGCGAGCTTCCACAGCCGGGTGCCGTCGGCGGCGAAGCAGTACACCGAGGAGTGGTTGTCCCCGGCGAAGACGTACTCGCCGTCCGGGGAGGCCGCGCAGGAGAAGACGGCGGCGTCGCAGCGGTAGGCGGCCACCTCGGCGCCGTCCGACTTGCGCAGCCGGTGCACCCAGCCGCGGCCGGTGCCGGCGAACACCTCGTCGGCCTCCTGCCAGCCGAACAGCACCTCGCCGTTGGTCGGGGTGTGCCACCGCTGGTCGCCGCTGCGGTTGTCGTAGCGGGCGACGCCGCGCGAGTGGCCGTGGTAGACGCCGTCGGCGTCACACCGCACCATCCAGCCGGACCGGCCGTCGGCCTGGCGGCGCCACTGGAACTCGTCCTCGTGGTCCACCGTCGTGAGCCCGCCGCGCTCGTCGGCGACGCCGAGCACGCCGTCGTGGATGTCGAGCCAGAAGATGTCCACGTCCTGGGCGATCTCGTACGCCACCCGCGGGACCTTGCCGCCCAGGTCGTACACCTTGCCGTCGTCGCAGCCGGCGTAGATCCACCAGTCGTCGGCGACGATGCACTTGACGCCGTCCGGCAGGCCGTAGCGGGCCGTCACCTCGCCGTCGTGGGTGAGGGTGTACACGTCGCCGCGCTCGTTGCCGACCCAGGCGTGCTCCTCGCCGACGAAGATCCCGAAGGCGGGCGAGCCGGAGCGGAAGCGCCACAGCAGCGGCGCCTGACGGGCGGTCGAACGGCTGCTGACGATCTGCCGCCTGGTCACCGCCCGGCGCTGGCGCACGCCCCGGACGGCCGGGGCGTAGCCCTTGCGGACCTTCTCGCCGATCTTCTTGGCCGCCGACGCGGCCGCCTTCTCCGGGCTCGGGAACGTCGTCGACTTGCTCTGCCCGGGCTCGCCTATCCGCCCGTAGCGCACCGTCACCACCTGGCCGGCGAGCCGCACCTCGTAGAACTTGTGCGCGCTCCCCTCGTCCTCGGACAGTTCGAGGTACGTGACCTGCTCTTCCACGGCGACGGACACGACGGAGTCCCCTTTCGGGCAACGGAGATGGGGGTCGGTTCGGGACCGGCCCGCCGACACCTCCCAAGCTACGGCCTGGCACTGACAGTCGGCTCCGGCCGGCCCCGGCTCGGCGCAGCTCGGCCCGGCTCGGCGCAGCTCGGCTCGGCGCAGCTCGGCTCAGCGCAGCTCGGCCAGGAGGGCGCGCAGCCGTTCGTCCTCGCGGACGATGTCGTACGCGAGGCCGGAGGTGACGATCCGGCCGTCGCGCTCGACGAGCTCGCCGACGTACCGGAGAAGGCCGCTGTCCCGGGCGGCGGCGCCCAGCGCGTGCAGCGCCTCGCAGCCGCCCGTGACGTCGGCGCCCGTCTCGACCGCGTGGAGCGCGGCCCGGGCGAGGCGGCCGAGGTCGACGGTGTCCGGGTCCGCGATGTCGAGCAGGGCGCGAGCGGCGCCGGCGGCCTTCTCCGGGTCGTCGAGCAGCGCTTCCAGCCGGGGAATCAGGTCCCGGCCGGCCGCCCCGAGGGACGCGGCCGCGCGCAGCGCGCCGACCACCGTCCAGCGGGCCCACAGCCGGCTCCCGGCGGTGCGGTCGAGGACGGACGCCAGGATCCGGACGGCCTCCTCGGCGTCGCCGTCGATCTGCCAGACGGCGCGGGCCGTCGCGACGTCGGCGTCCAGCTGCGGGGCGGTCGGCTCCGGGTCCTCGCTGACCGCGGCGAGCAGGGCCGGGAGCAGCCCGGCGGCGGCCGGGCCCAGGTCGGCGGCCGCCCGGGCCGCCTCGGCCCGCTCGCGCGAGGCCGCCAGCCGTTCGGTGGCGGCGGCGAGCAGGAGGTCGGGTTCGCCGGTGACGTCGTAGTGGGCGCGGGCCGCCTGGAGCTGTCCCGCCTCCGCCCGCAGCGCCTCGGCGGCCCGCTCGCGCGCCTCGGGCGGGCCGCCGGCGACGACGGCCGCGACGGCGGAGGCGGCGTACGGGAAGCGGGGCAGCACCGCGCACAGCTCGGGCAGGCCGGCGACGGCCCGCGGACCCCACCGCCGCAGCAGGTGGACCAGGTCGGCGGTCTCGTTGGTGCCGAGCCCCTCGACGGCCAGCCGGGCGCGCACGGCGGTGAGCAGCTCCGGGTCGAAGGGGAAGGCCGGGGCCCGCGAGTCACCCGCGGCGTTGCGGGCGCGCGGGCGGCGCTCCAGGTCGCGGGCCAGCAGCGGGGCGGCCTGCCGGGGGGCGATCCGGACCAGCGCCGCGAGGGCCTCGTCGGCCACCTCGTCGCCCGGCCCGTCGCCCGGCCCGTCGTCCGGCCGGTCGGCGAGTCCGACGAGCACGGGGGCGGCCTCGGCGGCGAGCGGGCCGAGCTTGGCCAGCAGACTCGCCGCGGTGTCCTGGGCGGCGAGCGGGGCGACGGCCGGGATCAGCCGGGACGGGGCGCCGCGCGAGACGTAGCAGGCGTGGTCGGCCGCCCACAGGGCCTCGGCCTGCACCTCGGGGCGCGGGTCGCGCAGGGCGGCCTCCAGCAGGTCGAGGGCCGCCTCGCGGTCGGCGTCGGTGTCGCGCTCCAGCAGGGTGTCGACGACCGTGTACAGCAGCTCCTCCTGGTCGAGGCTGTAGCGGTCGACGGTGAGCTCGCGGGCGGGCAGCAGGCCGAGCACGGCCGCGTGGTGGACGGCCCCCCAGCGCTCCTCGTTCCGCAGGCAGACCAGGACCGCGGCCAGCCGCAGCGGCACCGGGGTCTCCTCGCCGAGCAGCACCCGGGCCTCCCCGGCCGCCGCGCTCAGGTCCACCCGGCCGAGGGCGACGAGCAGTTCGGCGGCCACCTCCGGATCCTGCTCGGCCGCCCAGCGCTCCCCCAGGGCGGACGGCGCGGCCGCGCCGTCCCGGGTGTGGCCGACGGCCCAGGCGGCGGCCAGCCGGACGGTTTCGTCCGGGTCGGCCAACAGCGGTATCAGGAGCGGCAGTTGGGTAACCACGGCAGCCCGGACCGCGCCCTCGGGGACCTGCCACTCGTCCTCGCTCTCGGCCAGCCCGCCCAGCAGGCACAGCACGTCCACCGTCCGGATCCCGGCGGCGGCGATCCGGGCCAGGTACGGCACGGCGTCCACGCTGGCCGAGTACACGGTGCCCTGGTGGAGGATGCTCCCGTACAGCTCGGAGACCGCCTCCGCGGCCGCCCCGTCGTCGCCCTCGGCGAGCGCGCGCAGCAGGTCGGGCAGGTCCTCGGCGCAGCCGTAGGCGTGCGAGACGGTGGCCCAGGGGTGGTCGTCGAGCCCGGCGAGGGCGGTGGTGAGGTCCATGGCCGCGATCCTGGCAGGCGGGACCGACAACGCCGCCGGGCGGGGAATACCGCAGTGACGGGGGCGACGCCGCTGCCGGTGCGCCCCGGGTCCGGACGACCGCGCGTCAGCCAGTGCCCGAGCCACGACCGCCGGAACCCGGGTATCGGCATCATTGTCAGTGCCCCGCGCTACGCTCCCGGCACCCTGAGGAAACACCGGGGCCCGCTCCCTCGAATTCGCCTACGGGGAGCGGGCCCCGGACTTCGCCGGGGCCTCCCCGGCGGTCCACGCAGACGCTGCGGTCCCGTCAGGTCCGGCGGGCGTGCGAGGCGAGGCGGTCGGCGAGGGCGGTGACGAGGCCTCGAAGCTCCTCGGGCCGTTCGATCACGAAGGGACGGTCGATCGCGGCGAGCACCGGAGGCAGCCAGTCGAGTCGCTCCGCCCGGAGCTCGACACGCAGCCAGCGCTCGGAGCTCTTGTCCGCGTCCGGCTCCGGCTCCAACTCCGGCTCCGGCTCCGGCTCCGGCCGCGGTTCGGGTTCGGGTTCGGATTCGGGTTCGGGTTCGGGTTCGGATTCGGGTTCGGGTTCGGGTTCGGGTTCGGGTTCGACCAGGATCGCGACGCTCTCCGGGAGGTGGCGGCGGATCCACTCGGGCGTCGCGCGGATCCGCAGCGTCACCTCGTGCCGGTAGTCGGCCGTGGCCAGGCCCGACACGACGCGCTCGGCCGGCTCCGGTCCGGTCGGTGCCTCGAAGGAGCCGGGCAGGGCCCTCGCGTCCATGACCCGGTCCAGCCGGAGGGTCCGGTCCTGGCCGATCCCCGCGTCCGCGCCGGTGACGTACCACCGGCCCGCGTGGGCGACGATCCCGTACGGATGCAGCGTGCGCTCGCTGGGCCGGCCGTTGCGGTCGGTGTACCGGACCGCGACCGGCCGTCGATGGCGCACCGCGTCGGCGAGGGTGAGCAGGACCCCGGTATCCGGTGCGCCGGCCTCGCCGGGCCGGTCCGTGGTCCCGAGCGGCCGGTCCGTGAAGGAGAGCGACTCCAGGAGCGTGTCGAGTCGGCCGGCCAGGTGCCGGGGCAGCACCCGCCGGATCTTGGCCGCCGCGGTCTCTCCCGCGGTGCGTTCGGCCGTCGCCAGTCCGGCCCTGGGGCCGGTGAGCAGGCCGAGCAGCACCGCCAGGGCCTCGTCGTCCCCGAGCATGAGCGGGGGCAGGCGGTGTCCGGGTGAGAGCCGGTAGCCGCCGTACCGGCCGCGTACGGACTCCACGGGCACGTCGAGGTCGACCAGGTGGTCCACGTAGCGCCGCACGGTTCGGCCGTCCACGCCGAGCCGGTCGGCGAGCTCGGCCACCGTGCGGGTGCCGCCCGACTGCAGCAGTTCGAGCAGGGTCAGCACGCGGCCGGTGGGTCGGGACATGGCGAAAGTCTAGGACGAATAGGGGACCGATTCTGTCCACTATTCCTCCTAGTCTGCCGAACACACGACCGGATGTCCGGACGACCGCACGACCGCACGACCGCACGACCGCACGACCGCGGCCGTTTCCGCTTCGCATCCGTTTCCGTTTCCGCTTCCGTTTCCGTTCCGGCATGACCGAGGAGAACACCCCATGGACTTCGTTTCGATCCGCATCATCACCGGCGACGTCGCCCGACTGGTCGACTTCTACGAAAGCGCCCTGGCCGTCCGGGCGCAGTGGGCCACCGAGGACTTCGCCGAACTCCGGACGGCGGGCGCGACCCTCGCGATCGCCGGGGTCCGCACCGTACCGCTGTTCGCCCCCGGCTCCGCCCGGCCGGCGGCCAATCACAGCGTGATCACCGAGTTCCTCGTCGACGACGTGGACCGGGTCCACCGCAGCCTGTCCGGGTTCGTCACGGACTTCGTCAACGAGCCCACCACGATGCCCTGGGGCAACCGCTCGCTGCTGTTCCGCGACCCCGACGGCAACCTCGTCAACTTCTTCACCCCCGTCACCCCGGCGGCCGTCGCGAAGTTCGCCCGCTGACCGGACGCCCCGCGTACCGCCCGCCTCCACCGGGTGGGCGGCACCACGGCCGCGTCCGTGCCGTCGCGGCCGGCGCACGCCGACGGCCGGAGAGAGCCGGAGCCCGGCGGCCGGGCGCTGCCGGCCGGGACGGCGCTCAGAGCCAGCCGCGCTCGTCGGCGACCCGCAGGGCCTCGCTGCGGTTGCGGGTGCCGGTCTTGGCGATGGCCGACGAGGAGTAGTTGCGGACCGTTCCCTCGGACAGGTAGAGCTTGGCGGCGATCTCGGCCACCCCGGCGCCCGAACGGGAGGCGTTCAGCACGTCGCGCTCCCGGGCGGTGAGCGGGGAGGCGCCCGCCGCAAGGGTGGCGGCGGCCAGTTCCGGGTCCACCACCCGCTCGCCCGCCGCGACCCGGCGGATCGCGTCGGCCAGCACCTCCGCCGGGGCGTCCTTGACCACGAAGCCGAGCGCGCCCGCCTCCATGGCCCGGCGCAGGTAGCCGGCGCGGCCGAAGGTGGTGAGGATGACGACCCGGCACCACGGCGCCTGCTGGGCCAGCACGGCGGCGGCCGCCAGGCCGTCCAGCCCGGGCATCTCGATGTCGAGCAGGGCGACGTCCGGCCGGTTCTCCCGCGCCGCCTCCGCGACCTGGTCGCCGCGGCCGACGGCGGCGACCACGGCGAAGTCGTCCTCCAGGTCGAGCAGGGTGCACAGCGCGGTGCGGACCAGTTCCTGGTCCTCGGCGAGCAGCAGGCGGATCGGGCGGATCGTCATGTCGTCCCTTCGTGGCCGGAGTCGGGGCTGGCGGGATCCGGCCCGGCGGCGTCCGGCCCGGCGGATTCGGGTCCGGCGGGGCCCGCACCGCCCGGCGGGACGGTGACCAGCAGCCGCCACCCGCGCGGGTCGAGCGGGCCGGCCTCGACCGTACCGCCCACCGCGGCGACGCGTTCCCGCAGCCCCGTCAGGCCCTTGCCGTCGCCCGTACCGCTGTTGCCCCGGCCGTCGCCCGTGCCGCCCGTACCGCCCGTGCCGCCTGCACCACCCGGCCCTCCCGGTCCGCTCCGGGCGGCGGCGGCCCCGTCGTCGCGGATCTCCACCGAGGTGGCGGTGAGCAGCACCGAGCAGCGCTCGGCCCGGGCGTGCCGGACCACGTTGGTGATCCCCTCGCGCAGCACCCAGCCGAACAGCTCGCGCTCCCCCGGCGCGACCGCGTCCGCCGCCGTCGGCAGGTCGGCCACCACCCCGGCGGCGCGCAGCAGTTCACGGCCGCGGGCGATCTCGCCGGCCAGCGTCACCTCGCGGTAGCCGCTGACGGCGGCGCGGACGTCGGACAGCGCCTGGCGGGACAGCGTCTCCACCGCCGCCATCTCCGCCACCGCCAGGTCCAGGTCCTTGCCCGCGAGCCGCTGGGCGAGGCGGGACTTGACGGTGATCGCGGTGAGCGAGTGCCCCAGCAGGTCGTGCAGGTCCCGGGCGATCCGGTTGCGCTCGGCCTCCGAGGCGAGCCGTGCCACCTCGGCCCGGGCGGCGACCAGGGCGTCGTTGGTGGCGGCGATCCCGGCGAAGGCACCGCAGGTGAGCGAGGTGAACAGCAGGGCCAGGGCCTGGAATCCGCCCGGACCGGTGTGCCAGGGGCGCACCGCCCAGGGCACCACCAGCGCGGCCAGCGTGCCGGCCGCCACCACCCGGGCGGCGTGCTCGCGCCACTGGATCGCCACCGCGGAGACGACCACGGTGGCGAGGAAGAAGGCGTCCTCGTGGGCGAACGGCAGCGCGGCCAGGAACAGTGCCGTCATCATCGCCAGCAGTGGCACCGTCCAGCGCCGCCGGCCCAGCCCGAGGGCGAGGGCCAGCAGCGCGTAGCAGAGGCAGAACGCGACGACCACGGCGTACCCGGCCACCGCGGCCGCCCCGGAGACGGTGCCGCCGACGGCGACGGCGGTGAGTGCGGGGAAGACCATCATCCCGCTGGCCAGCAGCGGGCGCCGCCAGCCGTGGCCCCAGTGCTGGACGGGACCCGGTGCGGCCCCCGGGCCGGGGGCCGCGGTCGCGCGGTCCGTTTCCGTGCGGTCCGTATCCACGCGGTCCGTGCCCGTACGGTCCGTACCCACGCGGTCCATGCCCGCACGGTCCATGCCTGCGCGGTCGCGGTCTCCCGCGCGGTCGCGCTCGCGGTCGTCGCCCGCGCGGTCGAGGCCGGTCACCCTCGTTTCCCCCTCCTCAGAGCCTGGCGAACAGGCTACGCAGGTGCCGTCCGTTGACCACCGCGGCCACACCCAGCAGGGCGAGCCCGCAGACGCCCTGCTCCACCTTCATCCACACCGGGAAGGTCCCCGGCAGGGCGATGATCGTGGCGATGGCGACCAGCATGACGGCCGAGAGGATCCGCAGCCGCCGGAACGCGCCCCGGGAGCCGTTGGCGGCCCGGACGGTCAGCAGGAGGGTGAGGGCGGCGCTGGCCACGACGATGGTGCCGCGGACCAGCACCGGCGCGTTGACCATCGTGTGGTGGTCACGGAGGGCGACGGCGGCCGCCAGTGTGACGACGCTGAGGCCGAGATAGGCGAGCACGAGCCGCCGGACGGTGCGGAAGGCCCGACGGGTGTCGGGGTGCTGCAGGTCGGTGTCGTTCATGGCATCCATGCTGGTCGTGGACCTGTTTCCGGGGGCAGTGTGTTCGCACACCGGCGCACCGTGACAATTGTCAGCGGGCCGCCGCCGACGAGCCGTTGACGACGGACCGTCGCGGCCCGACCGTCGCCGGCCGAGCGTTCCGGGCCGACCGCCGTCGGCCGCCCCTGTCAGCGCCCGGCCGCCTCCGCCCGGTCCCCGTCCAGCAGGCGCACCATGTGCAGCTTCGCGACCGCCCGCCCGTCGACCAGGACGGCCCTCGGCTCGCGCCCCCACACCTCGAAGCCGCAGGCGGTGTAGAGCCGCAGGGCGGGCTCGTTGCCCTCCGAGACGGTCAGCAGCACCTGCCGCAGCCGCCCGTCCCGCACCGCTGTGCGCAGCACCTCCCGCACCAGGGCGCGGCCGATCCCCCGCCCGGCGGCGCTGCGGGCCACCGCCATGCCGTACAGCGTGCCCTTGTGCCGCTCCTGACCGCGCTGCGGCACCTTCAGCCCGGCGGTGCCGACCAGCGCGCCGGCGTCGTCGAAGGCGCCGATCAGCGCGCCCGGCCCGGCCTCGGCCCCGGCCAGCCGGTGCAGCGTCTCCGACAGTGGCCTGCCGGCCTCCTCGGCGTGGCTGGAGGTGAAGGCGCTCGGCGTCCCGCGCAGCGCCGCCAGCCGGAAGGCCCGGTACGGTTCGGCGTCCGCGACGCCCAGCCGGCGCAGCACCACGGGCCGCGCCGCGGCACGCCGACCGTGCTCAGCCGAGACGGACACGGGTGCACCTCGTCACGTACGGCAGGGCGATCTCCTCGCGGCCGGCCAGGTCCGGGTGGGTGGCCAGCAGCTGCTCGACGTCGGCCAGCAGGCGCACCCGCTGGTCCTCCGGCAGCGCGATCACATAGCTGCGCGAGGCGACCATGTCGACGATCCCGGCCCGGGTGGTGACGTGCTCCCAGCCGATCTCCAGCCGCTCGGGCGCACCGAACGGCGCCGGGAGGACCGGCCTGGTGTCGATCCGCGGCGGCGACGCGCGGTGCATCAGCACGCCCAGGGCGGCCGCCCAGGGTTCGGACTCGTCCCGGACGTTCCACACCAGCGCGAGCGTGCCGCCGGGGGCGAGCACCCGGGCGATCTCCGGCACCGCGACCGCCGGGTCGAACCAGTGCCAGGCCTGCGCCACCACCACGGCGTCCACGCTGCCGTCCGGCAGCGGGATGTGCTCGGCCGAGCCCGCCCGGACGGCCGCCTTCGGCACCGTCGCGGCCAGCCGCGCCCTCATCCCCTCGTCGGGCTCGACCGCCACCACGTCCAGGCCCGCGTCGACCAGCAGACCGGTCAACTTGCCCGTCCCGGCGCCCAGATCGAGCACCCGGCGGGCCTCCCGGGGCACCGCCGAGCCGATCAGCGCCCGCGGATAGCCCGGCCGGCCGTGCTGGTACGCGTCCACCGCCACCCCGAACGACCGCGCCCGCAGCCGTCCGGCCCACCGCCTGGTCGCACCCTGCCGCGTCATTCCGCAGGCCCGCCCGATCTCCTCCCAGGTCGCCTCCCGCCCGCGCCGCAGCTCCTCCACCAGCTCCGTCCGCCGCTCCTCCAGCGCCTCGATCACCCCCGACAGCCGCCGCAGCCCTTCCACCCCACCGCCACCGGCCACATCCTCCGCCACCCGCCGACCAAGATCGCCCGTCTCCATGGCCCGGCACTGTACGGACCCGAGCCGGAAGCCGTCAACCATCATTGCCCTGTGACGCAACATCCGTTGCCTCCGACCGTGCCACCGGCCCCGGCCGTGGTGGTGCGGCCGGGGCCCGTCGGCGGCCCACCGTCACAGCGGCCGGAGCGTGAGCACGAACTGGGGCAGCGCCAGCAGGAGCAGGACGGTGCCCGCCTCGATCCAGCGGTACTTCGCGCGGATGATCGCACTGGTACCGGCCAGCGCCGAGAGCAGCGGGCCCGCCGGATCGCGCCCGGCCCGCTCGAAGGCCCGCCGCAGCCGATCCGGACCCGCACCCGGGGCGATGTGCTCGAAGTACCCCGGACCGGCCGCGGCACCCCGCCGCCCCTTGCGATGACGGGGAACCAGCGCGGAGGCGAAACAGCCCACCGCCAGCAGGGCGCTGGCCACCGCACTCCACCGCAGGAGCGGAACCGTCCACGCCAGGGAGCCGGAACCGGCGCCGCCGTCCAAGGGGACGAAGGTCGCGAGCACCGCACCGGTGAACGCCAGGAAGACGGCGGCCTTGGTGTCGGCCCGGACCAGCTCCGCGCTGTTGGCCGCCATCAGGCGCTCCATCGCCGACACCGAGGACGGGGTGGTCACCGCTGTCGGCGCGACGGCCCGGCGGGACCGTCGAACGGCCGGCCGCCGAGGGCTTCCGGCGACGGACCGCCTGCGGGGCGCACGGCGCACCGGCTCGCGGCGCACCGGCTCGCGGCGCACCGGCTCGCGGCGCACGCCTGCCGGGGTCATCGCGGCACCCCGTTCGGGACGCCGTTCGGGACACCGCCCGCCCAACCGTTGACGTGGGTGTGGAGCTTGGTGAAGCCCGGACCCGGCCCGCCGGGCTGCGGGGCAGGCCCGGGGACCTGCCGCCCGAGGGCGACCAGGCGGTCCCGCAGGATCCCGGACAGCTCCTCCTGCTCCTGCTCCGTCAGCCTACCCAGCATGAGGGCCATCCTGTCCTGCCAGGTGCTCTCTCCCCGGAGCAGGTCGGAGTGGCCGACCACCCAGTCCAGGACATCGCGCACCTCGTCCGGCTTCCTGGCGAGCCAGAGGGCCGCGAGGGCGACCGGACCGTCCTGCACATAGCGCCGGCAGAACTCGTACTCCTCCTTGCTCTTGGCCGTCCAGTCGAAGGGCACGTCCATCGCGTCCGGCTCCCCGAGGCGCAGTTCGTTGCCGTGCTCGCGCGCGGAGACATCGGTGACGCGGTAACCGAGCCCGTAGTGGGGCAGCACGTACGGCGCCGCCAGGTACTGGATCAGCTCCTCGGGGCCCAGCCTGGTGCCCGCGGCCGCGAACTGCTCCCTGAGCTGGTACAGGCGCCCGTCGAGGTCCTTGCGCACCGGCAGCCATCCCAGGCTGGTCCGGGTCTGCACGGCCCGTGCGGCGTCGTGGACCCACCAGAGGACGTGGACCTCCAGCGAGGCCGTGCCGAACGAGGTGGGAAGGCGGACATCCCGAGTGCCCGGCCGCTCGTTGAGGTCGACCAGGTACGCCTGGTCGAATCCGCGCAGTCCCAGCCGAGCGGCGACCCCGCCACCCGGGTTCGGACGGCCCTTCCCCAGCTGGCGGTACACCCCGTGGCGATCCCCCAGAACCAGGGCGCGGTCGCGCCGCCCGGACCAGCGGTGCCGGAGGATCTCCCGCCAAGGAGCGCGGGTGGCCCGGGTGTAGACGGGCGGGTCGGTGTCGAGGGTCATCGGGGGCCTCCGAAGGCAGGAGCGGAGCGGTAGGGCTGCGGCTCGCCGCGCCGCCAGGCCTCCAGGGCACGGTGGGCGATGTCGCGGCCCGCCAGGTCGGGGTCGTCGCTGCGGTCGATCTCGACCATCAGCCTCAGCTCGCCGGGCCGCATGTCCTCGGCGAGCGCCGCGAGCAGCGTCTCCACGGCGGCCCGGAGGGGTTCGTCCCAGACTGCCCGACGGCACCAGCCGAGCAGCCTCGTGCGCGAGCTGTCGAAAAGGGTCTCGTCATTGAGGCAGTGCCGAACGAAGGCCGTCACCGGTTCGCCGAACTCGCCCTGGAGGAGCAGTTGTTGCTGGAACCACGAAGGGTCTCGGAGCAAATCGAGGAATGCCGTGTGCGCGAGCACGGCGTCACGCTCGGACCGGTCCGCCCACTCGATGAGCTTGCGGAACACCGCCGTCTGGTTTCCGCCGTGGAAGAGGCTCCACAGGGCCCAGCGCACCCTCACGGCGACGATGTGCTCGCGCTCGTCCTCCCCTCGGTAGCAGCGCCGGAGCAGTGCGAGCGCGAATTCCGGCCGGGCCGCTCCGAAGTCTCCACCGCAGGCACCGGCCGCGGTCGAGCGGAGCTGCCAGCCGCCGCTGTAGCTCCAGCTGTCGAGGCGGTGCTTCACCTCGCCGACGAGAATCGGGTCCTGGGCCGCGATCCCCAGCGCGTACGCGGCGATGCTCTGGCTCTGCGTGTGCTCGGACTTGGCCAACTTGCGGATGTGACGCAATGCCTGACGGCCACCGCTCCAACCCGTGGCGAGCCCCACCACCCGCCCCATGGGCTCGGCCAGGTCGGACTCGGAATCGGAATCGGACACCTTGTCGATCCACTCGGTCAGCAGTCCCGGCACGTCCCCGTACTGCCGCCACACGTGTCGCAGCACCGTCTCCGCCTGGCGGTGCCGCTTGAAGCAGATCGGCTCCACCGTGTAGGTGTAGCTCGACGTCCGCAGGGTCCCACCGGGCGCGTGCTCGGCCCGGACGGTCGCCAGCAGTTCGTCCAGCGAGCGCCGGAGAACGAACCGCGGGTTCGGCCGGGGCGCCTGGCCCTCCCCGTCCGCATTCGGCCGCACGACCGCGTCAAGGCGACCGTCGGCCAGCTTGAGCAACCGGTCGGTCTCGTCCAGGACGATCCGGTGGTCCAGGCCCTCCAGGACACTCGTCACCAGCAGGAACGCCAGCGCGTCCGGGTCCTCACGGAGCTCCTTCAGGAGGTCGGGGACCTCTGTCTCCGCGAGGAAGCTGAGCCGCTGGCCGAGGTCGGCCAGTTCAGGATCGTCCTCGCGCGCCCGCGTCACCTCGTCCACGAGCTCGACGACCTGGGCCGGCACCAGTTGGGGAGCCAGCAACTCGTCGAGGTCCGGCTCCAACCGGTCCAGCAGGTCCCGGCGTCGCCCCTCGTCCGGCAGTACCGCCTCCAGCCGTGCGTCGAAGACCGCTCGCGGTGCCGGAGGCGCATAGGACACCGGGCGGATGTCCATCGCGCGGACGAGACGGCGACACAAGCCCGGGTCGTGCGGCAGCAGCACCACCATGCAGGCGTCGGCCGTCTCCAGCCGGGCGCGCAGCTTGGCGACAGCCGTGGGGCCGAGCTGGACCGCGGGCGACAGGCCGTGCACCAGGTACCCGCGCGCCTCGCTGTGGGTGGGCCGCCAGGACGACAGGTCCGAGTCGCTGTCGAGCGCGCGCAGGGCCATCGTGTTCCCGCCGCCCTCGAACAGCAGGTTGAGCGCAGTTGTGCGGCGTCCGGTACCGGGGTCGCCGGCGAGGAAGAGCAGGCGGGTGCCGAGCGCGCTCAGCCCCTCGGCGAAGCAGTCCGGCTCCGCGAAACCGGTCCGTGCGGCCAGGATCTCCATCGACGAGATGGGTCCGTCCTGTGCCTCCACCCGCTCGCCGCCGCCCGGGGCGGCCCCGACGCCGCCGTTCTCGACGCGCTGGTCCCCGTGCACCGAACCGGTGTTGATGTTGCCACCCGGCGCGAAGATGAAATGCGGGCGGTCCCCTCCCCAACCGGCGAACCGGTCCGCCAGGTCGTCGATCCCGAAGTCGGCGTCGAAGTCGGGATCGAAGTCGTCCGCCGCGCCCGGCCCCTCGATGGCCGGGCGTTCGTCGGGGCTCACCGGTGGTGCTCGTTCTTGTCGCCGTGGACGGTGTCCTTGTTGCCCCGGACGTAGTCGCCGCCGAAGCCTCCGTACGAGTCGCCCCCCGCGTTGGTGACGCTCTGACCGCCGTACACCGTGCCGCTGTTCAGGTTGCTGCCGTCGCCCCGCTGGGTCACGACCGTCCTGGGCGCCCGGCGCCCCTCCGCCGGCCGGTCCGGCTTCCGGCCGTCCCGTCCCTCCTGCTCCTCCACCACGGCGTCGCCGAGGATCCTGCGGTCGTACAGGTTCCCGGACGGCGAGGGCACGTAGAGCCATGCCTGCTGGTCGAAGCGCTTGCCCTCGACGGTCGCCGGTACCTCGATGAAGTGGTCGGGGTGGCGCCCGGTGTAGCCGCTCGCCACCGCGTCCTGGTAGCACCGGTCGGACAGGATGGCGGCGACGTGGGTGATGCTCTCGTTGGAGGCGGCGAGCATGGCCTTCACCGGGCGGGAGTCGAGCAGCCGGTGGGTGTCGTTGCGCGGGGTGCCGTTGCCGTCGAACTCGCCGCCGGTGTCCGGCAGCGGGCCGATGTTGAGGCTGACCCGCAGCCGGATCCGCACCGTGCCGACCGAGTGCACGTTGAACTCGGTGAGCACCTCCTGGAGGGTGTTCAGCCAGGGGTGGACGAGGAAGGGCATCCAGGCCGGGTCGAAGCCGAACACGTATCCGTCGCCGGTCGAGTTGGGGAACCTCCGGTCCTGCCAGACGTCGCCCAGCCCGGCCCGCTCGAAGGACCACTGGAGCACCTGCGGCACCGACCTGCTGATCACGCCGTGTTCGATCGCCGGGTGTCCGGTGAAGTCCTTGGCGTCCACGGCGACGATGCCCCGGTACGGCGGGAGGTGCCGGCTGCGGCTGTACGGCAGGGCGCTGGCCTCGGGCATCGGCTGGTCGAACTCCGTCATTCTCTGCTCCTTGTGGTTCCCGTGCTGACCTTGCGCCACCAAGCTTCGCGAGGTTGCGTGGCGCGGTGTGCTCACTCGGTGCGGAAAACGAGTGACGGAGGTCACATCGACGGAAGGTTGAGGTGACGGCTCGTCAGTCGCGCAGGGATGCGGCCGCCCGGCGGAGGGCGGGGAGGTCGTGGAGGGCGATGGACTTGCGGCCGGCCTCGACGCGGTGGGCGGCCAGGGACACCAGGGCCGCGGTGACGGTGTTGCGGGAGACTCCGAGGTGTTGGGCCAGTTCGTCCCGGGTCAGGGCGAGTTCGATGCGGCGACCGGCCGTGGGCACCGGCCCTGCGGAGAGGTCGGCCAGGGCGACCAGGGCGGCCGCCAGCCTGGGTACGACGTCGCCTCCGGTCCGGGCCAGGTCGGACTCCCGCAGCCGGCTCATGGCGTAGCGGACCAGCACGGGAAACAGCCCGTGCTCGGCGACGAAGCGCAGGAAGGCCGTCTTGGTGACGACCACGACCGTGCAGTCCGAGATCGCCTGGACGCTTGCCGAGCGGACGCCGTCGTCCAGGACGGCCACTTCCCCGAGGAGTTCGCCGGGGCCGCGGAACGCCAGCAGCCGGACGTCCCCGTTGCGTTCCCGCCGGCTCACCTTGGCCACTCCGGCCAGCAGCGCGAGGACGTGGGTGCCCGGTTCGCCCTGGCGCAGCAGGGTGGTGCCGATGGGGTGCCGGCGCTCGAACGCCTCCGCCAGCATGCCCGTCCAGACGGCGTCGCCCATGAGGTGGCGCAGGGTCCGGCCGGACGGATCCGGTGCTCGGCTGTCGTGATCGTCCATGCGACGAGCCTAGGAGGAATCGGTCACCGCGGGCCGGGGAATCGGGACGTCGCCGTGCGGCTCGCCAGGCCGGGCCGTGAATCCCCTTCCGGGTGATTGCCACCCGCCCGGTTGACCCGGTTCGCCGCGCTTAGCACGAACTCCGCGCGAGGTGGCGGGACTTGGCGAGGAAACCCTTCGCATGAGCGAATCCGGAGCGGGTCGGCGGCGCGCGGGCGGCGGGGCGAGAAGCCTGGTGGGAGGGCGGTGGCCGCTCCGGGTTGCGACTGGTGTGCGAGATGTCGGTGTTGTCCGGCTGGATACGACAAGTCGGTTGCGGGACGGTATTTTTGACTTTCGGTCAGGATGTCCTGAACTTGGCTATGCTGCACCACCACGCCTGCGGAGCCGATCCCCCGCCTGTCCCCCTTTGCTGTTCCGATCGTTTGAGGATGCTGAATGCTTCGAGCTGGATCGTCACTCGCCAGACGGCGCCAAGCGCCCCTGCTCGGCTGGTTGTTGCCGACGGCCGTGATGGCGGTGGCCGTGGCGGTCGCCGCGATGGTGGTGTCCGCCGGGGCCCGGGCCGGGGTGCTGTGGTGCGGGGCGACGGGCACCGTGCTGGTGGCCGTGGTGGCCGCCGAGTCGGCACGCCGCGGGCGGGCGCTGAGTGAGTCGCGCGACCGGCACGCCCGGCAGGTGGAGGAGTTCCAACGCCGGCTGGCCGGTCAGGAGGACGAGCTGGACCGGCTCGCCCGGGGCGAGATGCGCCGGATCGTCGCCGGGGCCCGCTACGGGTACTCCTTCGACGTGCTGACCCGCCCGCTGGAGGAGAGCGACGCCCCCGTGTCGCCGCGGTTCCGCCGCTCCCTGGTGGCCGTCGCCGAGGCCGTCGCCAAGGCCGTCGACGACGAGGTCAGCCGGCGCGACTCGGCCGAGCGGGCCTTCGTCAACATCGCCCGCCGGGTGCAGGCCATCATCCACCGGCAGGCCAAGGACCTGCGGGAGATGGAGGACCGGCACGGCAACGACCCGGCGGTCTTCGACGACCTGCTGCGCCTGGACCACGGCAACGCGCTGACCGGCCGCCTGGCCGACAGCATCGCGGTCCTGTCGGGCGCCCGCCCCGGCCGGCAGTGGACCCGGCCGATCGCGCTCTACAGCGTGCTGCGCGGCGGCATGTCCCGGATCCTGGAGTACCAGCGGGTGGACCTGCACCCGGTGGCGCAGATCTCCGTCACCGGACCGGCCGTCGAGCCGCTGATCCACGCCGTCTCCGAGCTGCTCGACAACGCCACCCGCTACTCGCCGCCGCACACCCACGTGCACCTGAGCGCCTCCGAGGTGCAGAGCGGGATGGCGATCGAGATCGAGGACGGCGGCCTCGGCCTCACCGACGAGGCCCGCTTCCGCGCCGAGCGCTCGATCCGCGAGGCGATGGTCTCCAAGGACTTCGACGACCTCACCGAGTCCCCCCGGCTGGGCTTCGCCATCGTCGGCCGGCTCTGCCAGGCGTACGGCTTCCAGATCTCGCTGCGCCGGTCCGCGTACGGCGGCGTGCGGGCGGTGCTGGTCGTGCCGCAGGAACTGCTCACCACCGCGCCGCCGACCGGGCGGGCGCACGGCATCGGCGCCTTCTCAGGCCCCCGTCCGCTCCCGGCGAACCCGCCCCGGCACGCGGCCCCGGGCCGTCCCTGGGGCACCCGGACGACCTCGGCCGGCGTCGGGCCGTCCTACGGTTCGACCAACCCGTGGGGGCCGTCCGGCCCGGGCGCCGGGGACGACGAGGTGATCGTGACCGAGTGGACGCCCAACGGCCTGCCGCAGCGCCGGCGCAGCCGCCCGATGATGCCGCGGGGCTTCGGCGGGGCCGCGCGCGCCACCGCGCAGCCCGCCGGTCCGATGGCGCAGCCCGCCGGGCCGGTGGCGGGGCCGCCGGCCCGGGCGACGGGCCCCGCCAAGGAGCCGAAGCAGCCGGGCCTGTGGCTGGAGGCGTTCATGGACGGCATCAAGGGCACCGGACCGGGCCCGTCCGGCCCGGCGGGTGCCGGAGCCGCCACCGACGGCGGGCGCACCACCGACGCCGGACGCGCCACGGGCCCCGGACGGACGGACCTCGGACGGACGGGCCCCGGACGGACCGACCCCGGGTGGGCGGGTGCCGGACGGACGGGTACCGGACAGGCGGGTGCCGGACACACGAGCGCCGCGCACACCAGTGAAGACACGGCAGGGAAGGGCGAGCAGTGATTCCGCACCGCAACAACATGGACTGGATCCTCAACGACCTCGCGGACAGCGTCCCGTGCGTGCGCCACGTCATCGTGCTGTCGGCCGACGGCCTGCGGATCGCCCAGTACGGCACCGCCCCGGACACCGCCGACCGCCTCGCCGCCGCCTGCGCCGGGCTGCAGAGCCTGGCCGGCGCGATCGGCCACGAGTTCCCGCACGGCGACGGCTCGATGCGGCTGGTGGTGATCGAGGTGGACGGCGGCTACTTCTACCTGATGGCGGCCGGTGACCGCGCCTATCTCGCGGTGCTCGCCGACGAGGGCGTGGACGCCGGGCTGGTGAGCCACCAGATGCGCGACCTGGTCGCCCGGATCGGCGAGCACCTGTCCACCCCGCCGCGCAATCCCGAGGCGGTCGCGTGAACCGGCACCCGGCCCGGCCTGCCGCGGTGGGCTGCGACGGCGGGACGGGCACATGAACGAGCACAGCGAGGCGGTGGCATGACGGCCGAGAAGGGTGGCTGGGACGGCCCCGAGCCCGACCGGCTGTACGTCATCACCCGGGGCCGCAGCGGCCCCTCCGGACCGGGGGTCTTCGACCTGGTCACCCTGATCGTCTCCCGTGCGGAGCCGACCCCCGCCCACCAGCCGGAGCAGGCCGCCATCCTGCGGCTGTGCCGGTCCCCGCTCTCGGTGGCGGAGGTCTCCGCCTACCTGGAGCTGCCCGTCAGCGTGGTCATCGTCCTGCTGGCGGACCTGCTCGACGACGGGCTGATCGAGGCCCGCAGTTCCGCCGTGCCCGCGGCGGAGCTTCCCGACCGTGCCCTGTTGGAGGCGGTGATCCATGGACTTCAGCGGCTCTGACACGGTGGTCGGGCCGGCCGGATCGGACCTGCTGCCGGACACCGTCACCACGGCGGTCAAGGTGGTGGTGGTCGGCGGCTTCGGTGTCGGCAAGACGACGCTGGTCGGCGCGGTCAGCGAGATCCGCCCGCTGACCACCGAGGAGACCATGACCCAGGCCGGGGTCGGGGTGGACGACCCGACCGGGGTCGAGCAGAAGACCTCCACCACCGTGGCCATGGACTTCGGCCGGATCAGCATCAGCGACCGGCTCGTGCTCTACGTCTTCGGCACCCCCGGCCAGGAGCGGTTCTGGTTCCTCTGGAACGGCCTGTTCGAGGGCGCCCTGGGCGCGGTGGTGCTGGTGGACACCCGCCGGCTGGAGGTCAGCTTCGAGGTGATCGGGCGTCTGGAGGAGCGCGGCGTGCCCTTCGTGGTGGCCGTCAACGGCTTCCCGGAGGCGCCGCCCGTCCCGCTCGACGAGGTCCGGGACGCGCTGGACCTGCCGCCCGAGGTGCCGATCGTCGCGTGCGACGCGCGCAGCCGGGAGTCCAGCCGGGACACCCTGATGACCCTGATGCACTACCTGTACGAGCTGGCCGCCCCGTCCACCGGCTGAGCCGACGGTCCGTCCGTAGCACCCCCACCGACCGCCCGTCACCGAACCCACCCGCGACCGGAGACCCCCGTGACCACCCCGTTCCCCGAACCCGCCACCCCCGCCGGCCCCTCGTCGCCCGCCGCCCCGCCGCCCGGCTGCCCGGCCCACGCGGGCGGCGGCATCGCCCCGACCGGCCCCGGCGGCCTGCGCCGCCTGTACGGGCCGGAGGCCGAGACCGACCCGGCGGGCCTGTACGAGAAGCTGCGCGCCGAGTACGGCGAGGTGGCCCCGGTGCTGTTGCACGGCGACCACCGGGCCTGGCTGGTGCTCGGCCACGGCGCCAACATCGCCGCGATGCGCACGCCCTCGCTGTTCTCCCGGGACTCGCGCCTGTGGAGCGCCTTCCGCAACAACGAGGTCCCGCCGGACTCGCCGCTGCTGCCGGTGGTCGCCTGGCAGCCGATCTGCGTGTTCGCGGACGGCGACGAGCACCGCCGGCTGCGCGGCGCGCTGCTGGACGGTCTGAACGGCTTCGACCGGCGCGGCATCCGCCGTCACGTCCGCCGCTTCACCACCGACCTGGTCCAGGTGGTCGGGCCGACCGGCCGGGCCGAACTGATCTCCCAGTTCGCCGAGCACCTGCCGATGCTGGTGATGACCAAGCTGCTCGGCATGCCGGACGAGTACGGGCCGCAGCTGGTGACCGCCGCCCGGGACCTGCTGAAGGGCACCGAGACGGCGATCGCCAGCAACGAGTACGTGGTCGCCGGTCTGCGCCGGACCATCGCCCTCAAGCGCGAAAGCCCCGGTGACGACCTGACCAGCCGCCTGCTGGCGCACCCGGCCGGGCTGACCGAGGACGAGGTGATGGAGCACCTGCGGGTGGTGCTGCTGGCCGCGAACGAGACCACCGTCAACCTGATCGCCGACTCGTTGAAGATGGTGCTCACCGACCCGCGGTTCCGCGCCCACCTCTCCGGCGGCCAGATGACCCTGGGCGAGGCGCTCGACCAGGTGCTATGGGACTCCCCGCCGATGTCCCTGGTGGCCGGCCGCTGGGCGACCGCCGACACCGAGCTGGGCGGTCAGCGGATCGGTGCCGGGGACCTGCTGCTGCTCGGGCTCGCGGCGGGCAACGTGGACCCGGTGGTCCGGCCCGACCTGGCGGCCCCGCTGTACGGCAACCGCTCCCACCTGTCCTTCGGCGCCGGTCCGCACGAGTGCCCCGGCCAGGACATCGGGCGGCACGTCGCCGAGGCCGGGATCGACATCCTGCTCACCCTGCTGCCGGACGTCCGGCTCGCGGTGGCCGAGGAGGAGCTGACCTGGAGTTCGGCCTGGATCTCCCGTCATCTGACGGCGCTGCCGGTGGAGTTCACCGCCCGCGACATCGAGCCGGACCCGCTCTCGGTGGCGGAGGCCGAGGAGGCGGAGGCGGAGCAGGCGAAGGCCGGGGCCCAGCAGGTGGAGCAGGGCGGCTCGGCGGCTCAGCAGGCCGTTCCGGGCCCCCGGAACGCCGGGCGCGCCGGGACGGCCGGGCCGCAGGCCCCGACGACCCCGACGGTCCCGGCGCAGCGCCGCGGCTGGTGGGACGTGCTCACCGGTCTGTTCCGGCGCTGAGCCGCCCTGGGCTGCCCTTATCCGCCCTGGGCCGCCCGGCACACGGGTGACCGGCACACGGCCGACCTGCGCCGGTCGGCCGTGTGCCGGGCGGCCCGGCCGTCAGCCGTCGCGCCCGTCGGTCCGGCGCCGGTACAGGGTGAAGGTGTCCACCGGGGTGAGGTCCCCGTGCGGTCCGTCGAAGGTGTAGTAGACGACCTTCATGGTGGTCGTGCCGCCGCGCCGGTCGCCCGGGTCGACCTCGAAGGCCGCGAAGCCGTGGGCGTGGGTGCGGTCCTGGACGGCGGCCCAGGGCGCGTCCTCGGTGACCCAGACCGACTCCCGGTACGGCGCGCCCGGCTTCGGGTCCTCCAGCCCGACGACCACCCGGCCCTTGGGCTTCTCGAAGAGGTCGTCCTGCGTGGTGGCGGCGTTGCCGCCGGCCCCGATGATCATGTGGACGGTGCCCCGCCCGGTGTCGACGAGGTCGGTGCGGGTGTCGGTCGGCACCGGGGTGCGGGTGTCGTTGGGCAGGGTGCCGCGGACGGGGTGGGAGCGCTCGTAGTAGTGCTCGTGGCCGCACACCACCAGGTCGACCCCGTAGGCGTCGAACAGCGGGCCCCAGGTCTCGCGGAGGCCGAGATCACTGCCGGAGCCGTGCATCGAGCTGGAGATCATCGGGTGGTGCATGCAGACCACGATCCAGTCGATCGCCCGGCTGCTCCGCGCCGCCCGCAACTCCCGCTCCAGCCAGCGCCGTTGGGCGCCTCCGGAGTAGCCGCGCAGGTAGACGTCGCCGGAGTTCTGGATGGCCTCGTCGTCGTTGGCGAGGCTGATGAAGCGCACCGAGCCGACGGTGAAGGCGTACCACATGCCCCGGGTCTCCTCGTCGGAGGAGGCCGAGGAGTCGGGGAGGGTGAAGTAGGCCTGGTAGCCGGTCGCGCCGATCGGGCCGTTGCCGCCCTCGTTCTCGTGGTTGCCGACGCAGGGCATCCAGGGCCGCAGCCGGGTGGAGCGGCTGTTGCTGATGAACCAGTCGGCCCAGGTCGCGGTGCGGCTCTGGCCGTGGCGGCCGGCGTAGGAGGAGTAGCAGAGGTCGCCGTTGATGAGGTTGAACAGCGGCCCGACGCGTTCGACGGCGGCGACGATGTCGGCGGAGGCCGCGGTGCCGACCTGGCTGCTCATGAACACGGGGTACTTGCCGAGCGGGGAGGGCATGCCGTCGGGGAAGGTGATCCGGCGGCGGAGGTTGGGCGCGGCCTGGTCCCCGAAGCTCGTGAAGGTGAAGGGGGTTCGGCCGCGCGGGGCGGTGGTGAAGGTGCCGGTCTCGGCGTTGGCGCCGTCGTGGCCGGCGCTGTAGAGGTAGGTGGTGCCCGGGCGCAGGCCGGTGAGCCGCGCGTGGTGGACGTACACCTCGGCCTTGTCGATCGAGTCCCGGTAGGTGCGGGTCTCGGCCTGGACGACCCGGCCGAGGCCGCCGTCCGGCGAGCCGTACCGCACCTGTGGTCGGCGCACGGACTGCGGGGTGAGCCAGGAGACGGTCATCTCCGTACTGGCGTCGGTGCCGAACTGCAGGTGCAGCCCGGTCACCGAGGCCGTTCCGGCGCGGTGCGGGGTGGTCTGCAGGAGCGGACCGGCGGGCGCGTCGTCGGCCGGCTGGGCGGCCGCGGGTTGCGCGGCCGCCGTCCCTGCCGCCACGAGGGCGGCTCCGGCCGCCGAGGTGCCCTTGAGGATGGACCTGCGTGCAATGGTCATGAAATCTCCGCCTGCCGAGTGGGGGGTTCGACGGGCAGTCACTTTAATGACATGAGCACGTAAAGACGATCGTTTTGACGAGGAAGGATCCGACTACGCCTTGCGGCCGACTCCCCCGTACACCGAGACCGTGCCCCCGCCCGGGGCCGGGACCTCGGCGAGCTCCGGGTGCCAGTCGTTGATCAGGACCACCCCAGGATCGTCCAACTCCAGCCCGGCGAAGAAGAGTTCGACGCGCTCGCGCGAGCGGAAGTGAAGCGTGATCCCGGCGTCCTCGTACCGGCGGGCGGCGGCCGCGCTGCGCTCCGGCGCGATGTCGGCCGTCCCCGCGGACAGCGCGAGGAAGCTGCCGGCGGGCAGGGCGTCCAGGATCTTGCGGACGGGCGGGTGCGCGGCCTCGTCGGAGAGGAAGTGGACGATGTTGATGAGCGTCAGGGCGACCGGCTCGCGGAGGTCCAGGGTGCCGGCCACCGCCGGGTCGGCGAGGAACCGCTCCGGTTCGCGCAGGTCGCCCTGGACGTAGGCGGTGCGACCCTCGGGGGTGCTGGTGAGCAGGGCGCGCGAGTGGGCGAGCACGATCGGGTCGTTGTCGACGTAGACCACGCGGCAGGCCGGGTCGACGGACTGCACGATCTCGTGCAGGTTGGGCGCGGTGGGAATGCCGGTGCCGACGTCCAGGAACTGGCGCACGCCGTGCACCTCGGCGAGCCGGCGCACCATCCGGTGCATCACGGCACGGGCGGCGGTGGCGTCCGCGCGCACGCCGGGCAGGTCGGCCAGGACGCGGTCGCCGACCTCGCGGTCCGCGGGGAAGTTGGTCTTGCCGCCGAGCAGGTAGTCGTAGACCCGGGCCGAGTGCGCCCGGTCGGTGCGCAGGTCCACCTGCGGCGGCTCCTCGAACCCGGGCTCGGTCAGCCAGCTCTCCGACAGGCCGGTGCCCGGCGGACGGTCGTAGGACCCCCAGTCGTCCGAACCCCGGTCGCCCGGACCGCCGACACCCGTACCGGTGTCCGATGCGCCGCCGCCCCGTCCGGCAGTGTCCGGTATGTCCGCACCCGATGCGTCGGTACCCATGCTCCGCCCTCCCCGATCAGCAATGGTCCGGACCACTCAACCACAGTGGATGACTGTCCGTCAGGCGGTTCCCGGTGTCCGCTGAACCGAGGCTTCCGCGCCCCGCACGGCCGCGGCGAAGGACGGCACCTTCATCGCCGTCAGCAGCGCGAGGGCCGGGCCGGCCGTGCAGACGGTGACGTATCCGGGGATCAGGCCCAGCAGATGACGGCCGTTCAGCCACTCGGCGAGCAGCGGGAAGGTGCCGCCGAACGCGGCGATGGTGGTCGCGTTGACCACGCCGAGGCCGACCGCCCGCACCTCGGTCGGGAAGAGCAGCCCGGTGAAGACGTTGAGCGTGCCGAGCACCGTGGCCACCAGCATCCCCAGCAGCACGGCGACGACCTGGAACGGCAGCCAGCCCTGGCGCAGCCCGGCGAGCAGGATGCCGACCATCGGGATCGGCAGGCCGAAGCCGATCCGGGCGACCGGCAGCAGGCCGAAGCGGTCGGCGGCGACACCGGTGAGCAGCATGGTGGCCAGCACCACGACGAGCACCACCGTCATGAAGGAGGCCGCCTCCTCCTTGCCGACCACGTGGTAGGCGGCGGCGTACTGCGGCAGGTACGCCAGCGCGAAGTAGTAACCGACCGTCCCCCCGAGGGTGTTGAGGAAGACGGTGAGCACCGCCCAGCGGTGCTCGCGCAGCGTCCGCAGGAACGGCGGGCGGGCGGTGCGCCGCGCGCGCTCCCGGGTGCGGCGGAACTCCGCGCTCTCCGGCGCCCACCGCCGCACCCAGACGGCGGCCAGCCCGAGCAGTGCGGCGACCGCGAAACCCAGGCGCCAACCACCGTTCTCCAGACCGGACTTGCCGATGGTGTGGATCAGCACGGTGAGCACCCCGAAGGAGAGCAGCGAGCCGAGGACGATCCCGCCGTAGGAGATCGAGCTGAACGCGAAGCGGTGCCGCGGCGGGGCGGTCTCGGTCACGTACGCGGCCACGCTCGGCGCCTCCCCGCCGAAGGCGAGCCCCTGCACCACCCGGGCGAGCACGGCCAGCAGTGCCGCCCAGACCCCGATGGCCTGTTGGCCGGGGATGACGGCGATGCCCAGGCTGGCGGCGGCGATCACCGCCATGCCGAGGCTCAGCGCGAAGCGCCGTCCCCTGGTGTCGCTGAGGCGCCCGATCAGGTAGGAGCCGACCGGCCGTGCGACGAAGCCCACCGCGAAGGTGACGTACGCGCCGAGCACGCCGCTGACGCCGTGCTTGCCGTGCCCGAAGAGGTCCGCCGCGAAGTAGGGCGCGAGGACGGCGTAGATGCTCCAGTCGAAGGACTCGACCACCGATCCGACCGTCGCCGCGGCCAACTCCCGCCGCCGCCCGCCGGCTTCCGCCTGCTCACGGAGCGGGGCCACCGCACTGCTTTCTGTCATGACCTCAGCATGGCATCGTTCGGCGCCCCGCGGAATCACCCCTCGCGCCCGGCGGACGGCTCCACCCCGGCATCGTGGCGAGAGGCGTCGTGCGGAGAACTCCGAGAATCCCATGTGACCGATGTGACAGGCAGGTGATATTCCTGTGCCGTGCATTTCATGATCACCAGGAACCCGCGGCGCGTCCTGCCCGCCGCCGTCGCCACCGCCGCCCTGCTGGCCGGCTGCACCGGCGGGAGCGGCACGGCCGCCGCGCCCGCGGCCACCACGGCCCCCGCCGGCGCGACGCCGACGGCCACCCCGACGCCCACCCCGACCGTCAAGCCCACCGGTGCCGCCGACCCGGCGCTCAAGGCCTTCTACGGCCAGCAGCTCGCCTGGGGCCCCTGCGCAAAGGACCCGCAGAACAAGGAGGACGTCTCGGCGCTCCAGTGCGCCGCCCTCAAGGTCCCGCTCGACTACACCGCCCCGGCCGCCGGCACCCTCGACGTCGCCGTGGTCCGCAACCCGGCCACCAAGCCCGACCAGAGGATCGGCTCCCTGCTGCTCAACCCCGGCGGCCCGGGCGGCTCCGGCGTCCAGATGGTCACCTACGACCCCAAGGGCCTCGACGGCCCGCTGCACGACCGCTACGACATCGTCGGCTTCGACCCGCGCGGCACCGGCGGCACCAGCCCGCTCAACTGCCTGGACGACCGGGCCCGGGACGCCTGGCTGAACACCGACCAGGCCGGCGACGACCACGGCAAGCAGCTCGCCGACGCCTGCCAGGCCAAGTACGCACAGGTCCTGCCCTTCGTCGGCACCCGCAACACCGCCCGGGACATGGACGTGCTGCGCGCCGCCCTCGGCGACCAGAAGCTCAGCTACCTCGGCATGTCCTACGGCACCTACCTCGGCTCGCTCTACGCCGAGGAGTTCCCGGACCGGGTCGGCCGGCTCGTCCTGGACGGCGCCACCTCGGCCTCCACCTCGCTGATCCAGCACAACATCGAGCAGTCGGCCGGCTTCGAACGGGCGCTGAAGGCCTTCGCCGCGGACTGCGTCACCAAGGACGCGTGCCCGCTCGGCAAGGACGCCGACCAGGCCCCGCAGAAGCTCGCCGCCTTCCTCGACGGGCTCAAGGACAAGCCGCTCAAGACGGAGAAGGGCCGCACCCTCACCTCCAGCGCGGCCTGGACCGGTGTGCTCAGCCGGCTCTACAGCGGCGAGAAGGCCTGGACCGGCCTGCGCAACTCCATCGGCTGGGCGATGGTGCGCGGCAAGGGCGACTACCTGCTCGACCTCGCCGACGGCTACAACGGCCGCGAAGACGACGGCCGTTACAGCCCGTCCGCGGACGCCTACACCGCCATCCACTGCGCCGACGGCGCCACCGACGCCCCGGCCGGTGAGCAGCTGCATGCCGCGCTGACCGACCTCGCCGCCAAGGCCCCGCTGGTCGGCAAGCACGACCCGATGGCCTCGCTGTTCGACCCGGACTGCCGGATCTGGCCGTTCCGCGCGACCGAGAAGCCGCACGTGATCAAGTCGGCCGCCACCGCCCCGATCGTGGTCGTCGGCACCACCGGGGACCCGGCCACCCCGTACGCCTGGGCCGAGAAGCTCACCGCCGAACTCGGCAACGCCGTCCTGATCAGCCGCGACGGCGAGGGCCACACCGGCTACGGCGCGAGCAAGTGCGTCCGCGCCTCGGTGGACGCGTTCCTGCTGGACGGCACCGTCCCGGCCGCGGGCATCCACTGCCCGACGGACTGACCGCGGGCCTGCTCCACCGGCGGGGGGGGCGGCAGACGGCCCCGCCCCCCCCCGCGGCGCCGGCGCCCCCCCCGGCGGCGGGCGGGGCGGGGCGGGGGGGGCGGGGGGGGTATTAAAAAAAATAGGAGCCGAAC
>NZ_JBHXTL010000078.1:0-47671 GCF_042677365.1 Kitasatospora sp. NPDC127116 | reverse complement strand
GTCTCCGCCCGCCGTCAGGCCCGGGCGGCACCGCGGCGGTTGCGCACCAGCACGGTGGCGCTGCCGCCGACCAGCAGCAGCCCGGCCGCGGTGGCCAGCAACGGGACCACCGGGGTGTCCGCACCGGTGGCGGCCAGCGAGCCGCCGCCCGTACCGGTCAGGCCGCTCGTGGTCAGCGAGGCGCCACCGGACCTACCGTTGCCGGCGCCCCGGCCGCCGCCGGCCGCCGAGCCGCCGCCGGTGGAACCGGCGGGCGGGGCGGTCGGCAGCTCGGCGTCCTTGTCGAAGGCGAGCGTGGCGCTGACCGGGTCCAGGGCCGTACCGGCCGGGTAGTTGGAGAACGCCGGCACGCCCTCGGCCGTGAGGGTGGCCGGGACGTTCGCCAGCGTGACCACGCCGCCGACCGGCTTCAGGGCGGAGGCCGGAACGTCCAGCCTGGCGATCCTGGCACCGCGCAGCGAGGTCGACGCGCCGTCCGGGGACCTGCCGTTGACGTCGGCGGTCAGGAACGCTCCGTCCCGGCCGATCGTCAGGCCCAGCTTGGACAGCGTGGTGTCCAGCGCCCAGCCGTCCTTGCCGGGGTGCCCGAGGAAGCGGACCGAGCCGTCGAAGGCGGCGGTCAGCGAGTGGTCGGCGGTGTTGTACGCGCCGGTGGCGCCGCCGAAGCGGTAGTCGGCCGCGCCGCCGCCGAACTCGACCTTCCCGGCGGCCATCGGCGACGCCAGGTAGGCGCGGAAGCTCTCCTTGACCTTCCACTCCAGCGCCCCCTTCAGCACCGGCAGGCCGGACGGGACCGTGCCGGGGCTGCCGCCCGCGGACGGGGTGGCGCTCGGCGACTGGCCGGCCGAGGGCGAGGAGGTGGCCGAGGGCGTGCCGGACGGGGTCGAGGTCGGCACGGCGGTGGGCGTGGCGGTGGGGCTTCCGGTCGCGCTCGGGCTTCCGGTCGGACTCGCGCTCGTGCTCGCGCTCGGCGAGGAGGTGGCGGACGGCGCGGTGGTGGCCGTCGC
Source organism: Kitasatospora sp. NPDC127116 (assembly GCF_042677365.1). Classification (NCBI taxonomy): domain Bacteria; kingdom Bacillati; phylum Actinomycetota; class Actinomycetes; order Kitasatosporales; family Streptomycetaceae; genus Kitasatospora; species Kitasatospora sp. NPDC127116. The sequence continues at coordinate 46,664 of NZ_JBHXTL010000078.1, read as the reverse complement.
GGTCGGCGAGGGCGTGGCCGGGCCCTGCTTCAGCAGCAGCGACAGCGGGTCCATGTCCGCCCCCGCCGGGTAGAAGCCGGCGAAGGCCCGGGCCCCCTGCTCGGTCAGCTCGGCCGCGGCGGGCACCCCGTTGGTGGTGTCCCGCGCGACGGTGAACGTCACCAGCGGCACGTCGTCCCGGCGGGTGACCTCGGTGGCGCCCGTCGACTCCTTGGAGGCGGTGTCGGCGGTCAGCGTGCCGGTGGTGCCGGAGGTGGTGATCCGCAGATCGCTGAGCGCGACGTCCAGGGCGCCGTGGTGGGCGGTGAAGTGCACGCCGCCGGTGAAGGAGGAGCTGAGCGCGTGCGTGGTGAGGTCGTACGCCGCGTTCGCCAGGCCGAAGTGGAAGGTGCCGTCGGCGTTGCGGGTCGCACCGCCGGTCAGCTCGATCGCGCCGCCCTGGGAGGCCGGGCCCTCGATGTAGGAGCGGAAGCTCGCCTTCACGCCCCAGTCCAGCGCGCCGGTGTCGTACGTGACGCTGCTCGGGCCGCCCGCGCCGAAGGCCAGTGCGGGGGCACCGAGGGCGGTCAGGCCGAGACCGGCGGTGACGGCCGCGAGGGCGGCCGGCCGGGTGCGGTTGCGGGACATGCTGGGTACTCCGTTCGGATGGGGGAGGGAGCGGGGGGACGCTCCCGGGAGGGGTCAGGCCGCTTCGTCGGCGTCGGGCCCGGCGGCCGGGGCCCCGGCCGCGGCGGCCGCCCGACGGCGGCGGACGAGCAGGCCGCCGGTGGTGGCGAGGGCCGCCACCAGCACCGCGCCACCGGCCACGGCGGCCACCGGGACACCGTCCGAGGAGGAGGCGGCGACGGGCGCGGCGGCCGGGGGGACGGCGGGGCTCGCGGCGGCGCCCGGCGGGGTGACCGGAGCGCTGCCGAGGTCGGGCAGCGGGGGAAGCGCGGCGGCCGGGTCGAGGGCGACGGCGAAGCTCAGCGGGTCCATCCCGGTGCCCGCCGGGTACAGCCCGCCGAAGGCCTCGGCGCCGCCCTCGGTGAGTTCCAGCGGCAGTTCGACGGCCCGCAGCAGGCCGCCCTCGGCCTTGAGGCCGGCCGGGTCGAAGGTCGCCAGCTCGACACCGGGGAGCTGCCGGGTGCCGCCGTCCGGGGTCCGGCCGGAGACGTCGGCGAGCAGTCGGCCCCGGCCGCCGGAGACGGTGACGCCGGGGTTGGCGAGGGTGAGGTCCAGGCCGTAGCCGTCGCCGGCGCGCATTCCGGTGAAGCGGACGGTGCCGGTGAAGGCCGCGGTCAGCTCGCCGGTGGCCGGGTCGTACCCGCCCTTGGCCGGGGTCCAGCGGAAGAACGCGCCACCGTCCGCCGCCCCGCCGCCGAGCTCCCAACGGCCTTGGGCGACCGCGCCGGTGACGTAGTCCCGGAAGGTGCGGCGGACCCCCCAGTCGAGGGCGCCGTCGGCGAACCCGGTGCGGGCCGGGGCCTGGGCGGTCGGCCCGGACGTCGGCCCGGACGCCGGCCCGGTGGTCGGAACCGGCGTCGGCGTGGTCGCGGGAGCGGCGGTGGGCGCCGGGGTGGCGGCCGGCGCGGGCGCCGCGGGCTTCTCCTGGGCGGCGGGCAGGTTGACCGACAGCGTGAGCGGGTCGAGGGCCGTACCGGCCTGGTAGAAGCCGCCGAAGGCCTTCGCCCCGGCGTCGGTGAGGGTCGCCGGGACGCCGCTCAGCGTCAGGGTGCCGGCCGCGCCGCGCAGGTCGACGCCGGCCAGCGAGAGGTCGGCCAGCCTGGCCTGGCTCGCGCTGCTCACCTGGCCGGTCTCCCTGGACTTGCTGCTGACGTCCGCGTACAGCCCGGCCGCGCCGCCCTGGACGGCCCTGAAGGTGAGCCGGCCGACGCTCAGGTCGAGCGCGTCGGCGCCGTTCTCCCGGTGCCCCGTGAACCGGACGCCGCCGGAGAAGGCGGCGGTCAGCGCACCCGCCGCCGGGTCGTAGGTGCCGTTCGCGGAGTGGAACCGGAAGGTGCTGCCGCCGACCGTGGCCGCGCCGCCGGTCAGCGACCAACTCCCCTGGGCGATGGGCCCGGTGACGTAGGTCAGGAAGGACTGCTTGATCCCCCAGTCCAGTCGCCCGCCGGAGACCCTGCCCTCGGCGGCCGACGCCGGTCCCGGTGACAGGCCCACCGCCAGCAGGGCGGCGAGGGCGGCCACCAGGGTGGCGGCCAGACGGCGGAGCCGGCTGGACAGGGGCACGGCGGATCACTCCTCGGGGGGCACGGGGGGATGGCGCAGGGGGGCAGGCAACGGCCACCCCCTTGCGGAACTGAGGTAAGGCTAACCTAATATATGAGTCAAGAGCCCCCGCCGCCCCGCTCCCCCACCCCGGGCAGCACGGCACCAACTCCCCGTGAAGGGAACCAGGTTGAGCAGCAGTACGATCCGATCCAGGGCGGCCCGCGGGCCCGTCCTCCTGCTGCTCGCCCTCGGCCTGCTGCTCGCCCTCACCGCCTGCGGCACCGCCGGGGGAACGGTCACGGCAACCGCCTCCCGGGCACCCGACACGGTCGAGCCGCCCGCCACCGAACCCGTCCCGCACCTTCCGGCCACCACCGCCTCCGCCGACGGCCGCCAGGTCACCGTCACCAGCGCCGAACGGATCATCCCGCTCAACGGCAGCCTCGCCGAGCTGGTGTTCAGCCTCGGCCTCGGCCCCAAGGTGGTCGCCCGGGACGTCTCCACCACCTTCCAGCAGGCCGCCGCGCTCCCGGTGATCACCCAGGCCCACGACGTCTCCGCCGAGGGCGTGCTCTCGCTGCACCCCACCGTCGTCCTCGCCGACCGCTCCACCGGCCCGGCCGAGGCGATCGCACAGATCCGGGCGGCCGGCGTCCCGCTGATCGTCCTGGACGACGCCAAGCGGCTGGCCGACGTCGGCCCGCGCATCGACACCGTCGCCGCAGCCCTCGGAGTCCCCGACGCCGGACAGCAGTTGAAGGAACGCACCGCACAGCGGATCGACGAGGCCACGGCCGCCGTCCCGGCCGCCGGCCGCCACCCCAGGGTCGCCTTCCTCTACCTGCGCGGCAGCGCCTCCGTCTACCTGCTCGGCGGCCCCGCCTCCGGCGCCGGCTCGCTGATCGAGGCGGTCGGCGGCGAGGACGCCGGCACCGCCGCCGGCCTCACCGGCGACTTCACCCCGCTCACCAGCGAGGCCCTGGTCAAGGCCGCGCCCGACGCGATCCTGGTGATGAGCAAGGGGCTGGACTCGGTCGGCGGCGTGGACGGCCTGCTCAAACTGCCCGGCGTCGCCCAGACCCCGGCCGGGCTCGACCGCCGGATCGTCTCGATCGAGGACGGCCGACTGCTCAGCTACGGCCCGCGCACCCCGCAGGTGCTGCGGGACATCGCCGCCCAGCTCTACCCGGCGGACGCCAAGTGACCCTCGCCGCGAGCCGGAAGGCCCTCCCGACCGTCCGCCGCACCACCCTGCTCACCGCCGGGCTCACCGCCGCCCTGGTCCTCTGCGCCCTGCTCGCGGCCGGGGTCGGCGCCTACCGCATCCCGCTCGGCGACATCCTCGCCTCCACCGCCCACCGCCTCGGCCTCGGCGGCCACGCCCTGGACCGGGTACCGGAGTCGGTGCTCTGGAACGTCCGGCTGCCGCGAGTGGTGCTCGCCCTGCTGGTCGGCGGTTCGCTGGGCTGCGCCGGCGCGCTGATGCAGGGCGTGTTCGGCAACCCGCTCGCCGAGCCCGCCGTGATCGGCGTCTCCTCGGGCGGCGCGGTCGGCGCGGTGGCCTGCATCGTGCTCGGCCTGGACGCCCTGGGCAGCTGGACGGTCACCGCCTTCGCCTTCGCGAGCGGCCTGCTGACGGTCTTCGCGGTGTACGCCATGGCCCGCTCCGGCGGGCGCACCGAGGTGGTCACGCTGATCCTCACCGGCGTCGCCGTGAACGCCTTCTGCGGCGCCCTGATCGGCATCCTGCTGTTCACCGCCGACTCCGCCGCGATCAGCCAGGTCACCTTCTGGCAGCTCGGCTCGCTCGCCCAGGCCACCTGGGGCAAGGTGCTGGCCGTCCTGCCGTTCGCGCTGGCCGGCCTCGCCGTCGCCCCGCTGTACGCCCGCAAGCTGGACCTGCTGGCCCTCGGCGAGCGCCCGGCCCACCACCTCGGGGTGGACGTCGAGCGGATGCGGCTGGTGCTGATCACCGTCGTCGCGCTGCTCACCGCCGCGGCCGTCGCGGTCAGCGGGATCATCGGCTTCGTCGGCCTGGTCGTCCCGCACCTGCTGCGGATGCTCGCCGGCCCCGGCCACCGCTTCCTGCTGCCCGCCTCCGCGCTCGGCGGCGCGCTGGTGCTGGTCGTCGCCGACCTCGCCGCCCGCACCCTCGCCGAGCCGGCCGAACTGCCGCTCGGGGTGCTCACCGCACTGATCGGCAGCCCGTTCTTCTTCTGGCTGCTGCGCCGGACCAGGACCAGGCAGGGAGGCTGGGCGTGAAGCTGCGCCGCCACCGGGAGATCCCCGAACGACCCGTACCCGGCACCGAGTTGCTCGCCGCCGAGGCCGTCCGGCTGGAGGTCGGCGGACGCCCGCTGCTGGCCGGCGCCGCCGCCCGGGTGGCGGCCGGCGAGGTGGTCGCCCTGCTCGGGCCGAACGGTGCGGGCAAGTCCACCCTGCTGTCCGTACTGGCCGGCGACCTCCGGCCGGACAGCGGCGGGGTCACCCTGCGCGGCCGTCCGCCGAGCGACTACGACGCCGCCGAACTCGCCCTGCACCGGGCGCTGTTGCCGCAGTCCGCCGCACTGTCCTTCCCGTTCCCGGCCGACGAGGTGGTCCGGATGGGCCGCGCGCCGTGGGCGGGCACGGCGGCGGCCGCCGAGGACGCGGCGGCCGTGGCCGAGGCGATGGCCGCCACCGAGTCCACCGCCTTCGCCGGGCGCCCGTTCACCGCCCTGTCCGGCGGCGAGCGGGCCCGGGTGGCGCTGGCCCGGGTACTGGCCCAGCGCACCCCGCTGCTGCTGCTGGACGAACCGACCGCCGCCCTCGACCTGCGCCACCAGGAGCTGGTGCTGCGGGTCGCCCGGGCCCGGGCCGCGGCCGGGGACGGGGTGGTCGTGGTGCTGCACGACCTGTCCCTGGCGGCGGCCTACGCGGACCGGGTGGTCCTGCTGACGGACGGGGCGACGGTCGCGGACGGGCCGGTCGCCGAGGTGCTGCGGGCCCCGCTGCTCAGCGAGGTGTACGGGCACCCCGTGGAGGTGCTGGCGCACCCGCGCACCGGGGTGCCGCTGGTGCTGCCGGAACGCGGCTGAACCGGGCCGGTCCTGCCGGGCCGGGCCCGGTCGGGCTCGGTCGGGCTTCCGGGCCCGGTCAGTCCTCCAGCCGGAAGCCGACCTTGATGCACACCTGGTAGTGCTTGATCCGGCCCTCCTCCAGGTGTCCCCGGACCTGCGAGACCTCGAACCAGTCGAGGTTGCGCAGCGTCCGGGAGGCGCGCTCCACCCCGTTGCGGATCGCGGCGTCGACGCTCTCGGTCGAGGACCCGACGATCTCGGTCACCCGGTACACATGGTCGGTCATGGCGGACTCCTCAGCTGTGCGACGGCCCCCGGTCCACCGTGCACCGGCCCGGGTCCGCCCGCACCCGGACGGGTCGGCCGCCGACCGCCCGAAACGCCCTAGAACGCCGCCCGCACCTCGCCGACCGGCACGCCGCCGCCGAGCAGCGGGGCGGCGCCGATCCACTCGACGGTCGCGTCCGCCCCCGTCACCCCGAGCCGGCGCAGCGCCGCCGCCAGCACCGGGCCGCGGGCCCGCTCGCCGCCGTCCTCGATCTTGAAGGCCAGCGCCCGCCCGTCCGGCAGCGCGACCACCTGGACGGCCTCGGCGCCCATCTTGGACAGCGCTCCCGGCACCGCCCGCATCAGCCGGGTGTCGGCCCGGCGGGTGCCGGCCACGTACTCGGGGTGGGCGCGCATCGCGTCGGCGACGCGACGCGGCTCGGTGCCCTCGGCGGCCAGCACGAGGCCGCGGTAGCCGCGGGCCAGCCCGGTCAGCGACACGGCCAGCAGCGGCGCGCCGCAGCCGTCCACCCCGGCGTGCGCGGCGGTCTCGCCGGTGGCCTCCTCCAGGGCTTCGCGGGCCAGTCGCTGGATCGGGTGGGCCGGGTCGAGGTAGCTCGCGGTGTCCCAGCCGTTGGCCGTGCAGGCGGCCAGCCAGCCGGCGTGCTTGCCGGAGCAGTCCATCAGGATCGGGGCGCGCTCGCCGCCGGCGGCGAGCAGCAGCTCCGCCTCGGTCTCGTCCAGCGGCAGGTCGGCCGGGGTGCGCAGGGCCGACTCGTCGAGCCCGGCGGAGCCGAGGATGCTCCGCACACCATCAAGGTGAAACGATTCTGCGGAGTGGCTGGAGGCCGCCAGCGCCAGCAGCTCGCCCTCGATCGCCAGCCCGGCCCGCAGCGTGGCCACCGCCTGGAACGGCTTGGCGGTCGACCGCGGGAAGACCGGGGCGTCCGGGTCGCCGAGCGCGAACTCGACCGAGCCGTCGGCCGCGAGCAGCACCAGGGAGCCGCGGTGGCGGCCCTCGACGAAACCGGAGCGCACGACCTCGGCGAGAACGGGCGTGGTGGCGGGCAGGGACATGGCGGGTGAGCCTTCCGGGGCGAGGGTGGGCCGGGCGGGAGCCGGGCCCACCGCCCGCGGCGACTCACCCGGTCAGAGCGGCCCCCCTGCGAGCAGGTCGTCGACCCGTGCTTCCCCATCACGGTACCTGCGGGTGATCTCGGCATTGCAACCGTCGGCCGTGCGCAGCAGCCGCTGGCGCCGTCCGGACACCTCCCGCTCGTGCGCCCGCAGCCGCTCCAGCGCGGCCAGCAGTTCCTCGGCCGGGTGCGCGGCCAGGTCGGCGAGCTGGACGTCGCCCATCAGGGCGTCCGCCTCCAGCCCGGACTCCCGGGTGCGCGGCGGGCCGAGGGTGACGTGCCGGGCCGAGCGCCGCACGGTGGAGGGCGCGTCGGTCAGGATGGCCGGCAGCCGGTCCAGCAGGTCGCCGGGGGCCGGCTCGGGGCCGGACGGGCCGGCGGTAGGGACCGGGCCCGCGCCGGGCCGCCGGTCGAGTTCGGCGCGCAGGATGTCCATCCGCCCGTGCAGCAACCGCCGCAGGTACGACAGGTCGGCCTCCTGCTCCAGGGTCTCCCGGCGCAGCACCCGCAGCTGCTCCAGGCCCAGCCGCTCCAGGTCGGGTTCGTCCCCCGCGCCCGCCGCCGGGCCGTGCGGGCCCCCGGGGGGCCGCACCACCGGCCCGGACCGGTCCCGCGCCGCGCTGCTCGCGTCCATCACCCAACCACCTGACGTCGTCCGATCCCGCCCGCTCGCGGCACCCCGTCCCTGCCGCCGGTCCGGCCCGTCCCCCGACGGGCCGCACGTCCCGTCCACCGGCACGCCCGGGAACCCCCGGAGGCTCCGGTCCCCGGCCGCGACCGCCCACCGGGGCGGCACCGCCAGACGCCTGACCTACCGGCTCGACCGCCAGGCCGAACCCGGCCCGGCGCGGCGGACCTCCTGGCGCCCCGGACCCTTCGTACGGTCCACCAGCGTGCCACCCCGCCCGGCGCACGCGCACCGCCCGTGCACCCGAACGGCCCCCTGGCGAACAGGGGTGGCTGATATGACCGGTCCTTTCCGCAGGAAGAGCAGCGCCCGATTCGGCGCAGGCGCGCACCCAGGGGCACGCAGAGCCGCTTCACGCGCCCCTGGTGTGCGCCCTGGGGAGGCAGCCGGGGCGCACGGGAAGGGTGCGGCACGGGCCCGGAGGCACGACGGGGGCGCGGGGGCGGTGGGGCGGTGGGCGCACGGCGTCCGACGCGGCGGCAACGGACGCACGGGCCGATGCGCGGGGAGGCCCCCACGGCCACCGGGGGCCACCGGGGGCCCTCCGGGGGCCGTACGGCGCTCCGGCACAATGGCGGCATGCGAGCAGTGGTGCAGCGAGTGACCGAGGCCCGGGTGACCGTGGCCGGTGAGACCGTCGGCGCGATCGAGGGACCGGGGCTCTGCGTCCTGGTCGGCGTCACCCACGACGACACCCCCGCGAAGGCCGCCCAGCTGGCCCGCAAGCTCTGGACGCTGCGGCTGCTGCCCGCGAACGACGAGGGCGTCGAGCAGAGCTGCTCGGACCTCGGCGCCCCGCTGCTGGTGATCAGCCAGTTCACGCTCTACGGCGACGCCCGCAAGGGCCGCCGCCCCACCTGGAACGCCGCCGCCCCCGGCCCGGTCGCCGAACCGCTGGTGGACGAGGTGGTGGCGCAGCTGCGGGCGCTGGGCGCCAAGGTGGAGACGGGCCGGTTCGGCGCCGACATGCAGGTGGCGCTGGTGAACGACGGCCCGTTCACCGTCCTCGTCGAGGTCTGAGCGGCCCCTACTGCGGGACGATCACGTCCTGGGTGCCGGGCACCGTCCCGGCCAGCAGCACGGCGTCCACCGGGACGTTCCGCTTGACGATCGCCAGCGCGATCGGCCCCAGCTCGTGGTGCCGGGCCGAGGAGGTCACGAAGCCCAGCGCCCGCCCGTCCGGGTCGGTGGCCAGCCGCACCTCGGTGCCGTGCGGGGGCAGCGACTCCTCGGTGCCGTCCAGGTGCAGGAAGACCAGCCGGCGCGGCGGCCGGCCCAGGTTGTGCACCCGGGCGACGGTCTCCTGGCCGCGGTAGCAGCCCTTCTGCAGGTGGACGGCGGTGCGCAGCCAGTCCACCTCGTGCGGGATGGTCCGGTGGTCGGTCTCGAAGCCCAGCCGCGGCCGGTGGCCCTCGATCCGCAGCGCCTCGTACGCCCAGACCCCGGCCGCCGGGCCGTACCCGGCGGTGAGCCGCCCCAGCTCGCCGCGCGGCACGAACAGGTCACGCCCGTACGGGAGTTCGCGGACGGCGGCGGCGCCCTCCACGGAGGCGGTGGAGCCCGCCGGCAGGTGGACCACGGCGTACTCGGCGGTCGCGTCGGCGACCTCCACCCGGTAGAAGAACCGCATGCCGTCCAGGTAGGCGACCAGCGCCTCCTGGGTGCCCGGCTCGACGTGCGCCCAGGTGGTGGTGCCGTCGTCCACGAGGTAGAGCGCGTGCTCGACGTGCCCGTTCGGGGAGAGCACCAGCGCCTCGGCGGCCTGCTGCGGCGGCAGCTCGCTGACGTGCTGGGTGAGCAGCAGGTGCAGCCAGGAGAGCCGGTCCGGGCCGGTCACGGTGACCACGCCGCGGTGCGAGAGGTCGACGAAGCCGGCGCCCTGCGACAGGTTGCGTTGCTCGCGGAAGATGTCGCCGTAGTGGGCGGCGACACCCTCGTCGGCCCCCTCGGCGGGGACGGCTCCGGGCAGGGAAAGCAGCGGGCTCTTCACACCGGTCATACCGGCCAGCTTACGGCTGCTCCCCGGCGACCTTGGCGGTGCAGTCGGCACAGCGGCCGAAGATGGCGAAGTGCTTGAGGTCGGTGTCGAAGCCGTGCCGCTCGCGCAGGCTGTCGATCAGCGGCTGGGCGATCTCGGTACTGGTCTCGGTGACCTGCTCGCAGTCCCGGCAGACCAGGTGCAGGTGGTGGTGGCGGCCGGCCAGGTGGTAGGTCGGGGCGCCGTGGCCGAGGTGGGCGTGCGACACCAGCCCCAGCTCCTCCAGCAGCTCCAGGGTCCGGTAGACGGTGGAGATGTTGACGCCGCTGGCGGTCCGGCGGACGTGGCAGAGGATGTCGTCGGGGGTGGCGTGGTCGAGTTCGTCGACGGCCTCCAGCACGAGCTGGCGCTGCGGGGTGAGCCGGTACCCGCGTTCGCGCAGGTCGGCCTTCCAGTCGCCGGAGAGCTGCCAGTCGGTGGTGCCGGTGTCCGCCACGGTACTCGTCCCTGCCAATGGTCGGGGGTCCTGGGGCAAGTGTAGGGACCGGCCGCGGGCCGGTCCCTACCTCGTGCACGGAAGTGCCGGTCGTGCGACCGGCCTGCGCCATCGGCCTACTTGAAGAACGCGATGCCGTCGTCCGGCAGGTCGTTGATGTCCTTGATCAGCTGGGCCGGGCTGAGCACCTTCTTCAGCTGCGCGGACATGTACGGGCGCAGCGGCACGTTCGGGGCGGCCTTCTCGCCGACCCAGAGCAGCTCGCCGTTGACGAAGCCGTACAGCCGCTTGCCGCCCGAGTACTCCGGGGAGCCCTCGATCCGGGCGACCGCGTCGGTGGAGACGTCGACCTGCGGCTTGCCGTCGGCCAGCTCGCCGTACCAGATCTCGACCGTGCCGTCGTCGCGCACGGAGGAGATCTCGATCCCCCGGGCGCCGCTGGTGCCGTCGTGGTTGCTGGTGATGCGCCAGAACGCGTGCTCGTTCTCCAGCGGACGGACCTTCTCGCCCTCCTCGTTCAGCACCCAGGTGCGGGAGCGGAACTCCAGGAAGGGGCGGCCGTCGTGGCGGATCACGATCTCCTGGCCGAAGTTGCACTTCTCCGCGCCCGGGCCCCCGTCACCCGGCAGAGGGGCGTAGACGCCCGCGCCCTCCCAGGTGCCGAGGAGGAAGGCGAGCGGGACGACGTCCTTGTGGAGGTCGGAAGGGATCTCGATCATGTTCCTGGTCGCTGTTCTCGTCGGTGTGGGCCTGCCTCAACCGTACGGCAGGCTCAGCGCTGGCCCTGGTACAGCTTCATCACCGAGAAGATGGCGAACCAGGTGATCAGCACGGCCATGAGGGCCAGCAGACCGTCGAAGAAGATTTCCAGACCGGACACGGGTGGCTCCCAGGCGGCGACAGTGTGGTGGATTGTGCTCGGCTCACTCTATCCGCCGGGTTCCGGCCGGTCGCGGTGAGCCCCACCACGTCGCGGTTCGCGCCGCCTTCCCGCGGCTGCCCAAGCTTTGCCCAAGGGTTCCGGGGATGCCGGACGGCGGGGGCGGCCCGACCTCTATGGTGGCGCCATGTCGAAGAAACTGGTCATCAAGGTCACCGCAGGGGCGGACGCGCCGGAGCGGTGCTCGCAGGCGTTCACGGTGGCGGCGGTGGCCGTCGCCAGCGGGATCGACGTCTCGCTCTGGCTGACCGGGGAGTCCTCCTGGTTCGCGCTGCCGGACCGGGCGGCGGAGTTCGAACTGCCGCACGCGGCACCGCTTCCGGACCTGCTGGAGTCGATCCTGGCGGCCGGCTCGGTGACGCTGTGCACCCAGTGCGCGGCCCGGCGCGGCATCGAGCAGAAGGACACCGTCGAGGGTGTCCGCATCGCGGGCGCCCAGGTCTTCGTCAGCGAGATCATGGCGGACGGCGTCCAGGCGCTCGTGTACTGACGCCTCCCCCGGGCCCTACGGGTGCTCCTCGTGGTCGGGGCGGTCCCGGTCGTGGCCGGGCTCGTCCCACTTCGGGTCGTCCCAGCGCGGGTCGTCCCACCAGTCGTCGTCCGGGTCCCGCTTGTTGGCGAACACCGCGGCGGCGGGCGGGATGACCATCGCGACCACGCACATGCCGATCGCCGCGCCGACCGAGAAGAACCGCACCACGCCCCAGGCCATGACGAACAGCCCCAGGCACACGCCCATCATGGCGAAGTAGTAGCGACGCCGCCGCCTTGCCTGCACCCCTCCACGGTACGACCGAGGGCCCCTGCACGGCAGGGGCCCTCGGGGTGATCCGGGAACGTCGCGGCTCCGGTCAGACCGCGATCGCGACCTCGACGGCGGTGCCCTGGGAGGCCACCACCTGGCGGTCCACGGTCTGGCCCGGCACCAGCGCGCGCAGGGTCCACTTGCCCGGGCGGGCGAAGAACCGGAACTGGCCGGTCGCCGAGGTGGGCACCTCGGCCGTGAACTCACCGCCCTCGTCCAGCAGCCGGACGTAGCCGTTGACCGGCTCACCGTCGCGGGTCACCGAACCCTGGATGATCGTCTCGTTCGCCACGTCAACTCCTGCCAGGTCCGGGCCGCCGGCCTTCGCACCGCACATGTCTGCCTACCTTCTGACTTACTGGCCTTCTGACTTACGGGTCGGGCCTGGGCTCAGTTGCCGAGCTCGATCGGCACGCCGACCAGGCTGCCGTACTCGGTCCACGAGCCGTCGTAGTTCTTGACGTTCTCCTGGCCGAGCAGCTCGTGCAGCACGAACCAGGTGAGCGCGGAGCGCTCGCCGATGCGGCAGTAGGCGATGGTGTCCTTGGCCAGGTCGATGCCCTCGGCCTCGTACAGCGCCTTGAGCTCGTCGTCGCTCTTGAAGGTGCCGTCGTCGTTGGCGTTCTTGGCCCACGGGATGTTGCGGGCGCTCGGCACGTGGCCGGGGCGCTGCGACTGCTCCTGCGGGAGGTGGGCCGGGGCCAGCAGCTTGCCGGAGAACTCGTCGGGCGAGCGGACGTCGACCAGGTTCAGGGTGCCGATGGCGGCGAGCACGTCGTCGCGGAAGGCGCGGATCGAGGAGTCGACGGCCTGCGCCGTGTACTCGGTGGCGGGGCGGGCCGGCACCTCGGCGACCAGGTCGCGGGAGTCCAGCTCCCACTTCTTGCGGCCGCCGTCCAGCAGGCGGACGTCGCCGTGGCCGTACAGCTTGAAGTACCAGTAGGCGTACGAGGCGAACCAGTTGTTGTTGCCGCCGTACAGGACGACGGTGTCGTCGTTGGCGATGCCCTTGGCGCTGAGCAGCGCCTCGAAGCCGGCCTGGTCGATGAAGTCGCGGCGGACCGGGTCCTGGAGGTCCTGCTTCCAGTCGATCCGGACGGCGTTGCGGATGTGGTTCTTGTCGTACGCGGAGGTGTCCTCGTCGACCTCGACGATCACGACCTTCGGGTCGTCCAGGCGGGCCTGGACCCAGTCGGCGTCGACCAGGACGTCGCTGCGGCTCATGGTGGGTTCTCCATCCGAGGGCGGTTGTACGGAAGGTGCTGCTCAGGAGGGTGCTGCAGGGTGCCCGAGTGGGTGCGGTCCGAAATCCTGTCCGAATACCGGGACGAGGGGGCGGACCGGCGCGGCCGGGCAGTGAACTGCGGAGTACCTCGGCGACCGCCCGCTCACAGAGCCGGACGCGGTCACCGGAAAGATCGGCGGCGGGCTTCAACTGCCCAGCCGGAGCGCCGAATCAGCGCATTCGACACAGACAGGCGGACACGCGGCACAGGTCTACCGCCCGCCGCTTCGTGAGGTCCGTCTGTCGCTTCATGCCGACGATGCTAGGGACACCGGAGGCCCGCTGTCATCAGCGTATCGAATGGTGGGATCGAAACGACCGCATGATGGGATTTTGCCCCGGACGGGCCCGCGGGAGCCCGAATCAAAGCCGTCCGAACGCATGCGCGGGGCGGAAACGGCACCGCTCCACGGTCCGCGCTGGACAGCGCGTCTCGCGGAGCGGAACGTTTCGGGGGACCGAGACCGGGACGGGGACCGGGACGGGGACCGGGACGGGGACCGGGACGGGGACCGGGATGGAAACCAGGACCGGGCCGGGGATCAGCCCAGCAGCTTGACGCCCTTGCCGTCGAAGGTCAGCTGGAGGCCCTCCGGCAACGGCGTCACCCCGCTGCCGCCGTCCTTGTCGGCCAGCTTCAGCCCGGCCGGCAGCGAGTCCAGGGTGAAGCTCATCGGCTCCAGCTGCTGGTTGGTGGCACCGGCCACCAACCCCGCCAGCGAGCTCAGCCGGAAGCCGTCCACCGTGACGGTGTTCCCCTTGTTGTGCACGGTGCCCTCGCCGATCGCGATCGGCCCCAGCGAGGCCTTGACCTTGCCCGGACCGGCGTAGGACAGCGTCAGCCGCGAGTTGCCGCCCACCGGCAGCTTGGCCCCGTGCAGCAGCTGGGAGGCCGGCGGCAGCAACTGCGCGAGGTCCGGGTACGAGATCACCCCGCTGCCGGTGCCGCTGTCCACCGTGGCACTGCTCATGCTGTCGCTGACCTTGACGCCGGAGAGCTGCGCCTTGAACGAGTGCAGCGCCACCTGGTGACTGCCGTCCCCGACGGTCAGGCCGTCGGAGGAGATCCGGACGTCGTCCAGCTTCATCGACACCACCTGGGTGAGGAACGGGAAGCCCTCGATCGAGACGTCCGGGCGCTGGCTCATCCGGCCGCTCTTCACGATCCGGTCGGCGGCCTCGTCCTCGGCCACGCCCACCGCGATCCGGTCGGCCCCCAGCAGCAGGCCGGAGAGCACCGCCAGGCCGATCGTGGCCTTCAGCCATCCGCGCATCGTGTCCCCCGTCGTCGCCGCTCGCTGTGGTCGTTCGTCGCTGAAATCGTTCGCAGTGGGTCGTTCGCAGTGGGTCGTTCGTCGTTCCGCGGCGGACGCGGGACACGTCCGCCCTCGCACGACCGTACGACGTCCGGCTCCGGAACATGGTTCCGGAGCCGGAATCCGACCCTGCGCGCAGCGGACGGGAGGATCAGGCCAGCAGCTCGGTGGCGATCCAGATCAGCGGCGCGGCCACCGCCAGCGGCAGCGCCACCCCCGCCGTCATGTGCACGAAGCGGGACGGGAAGTCGTACGCCGCGACCCGACGGCCGACCAGCGCACCCAGCCCGGCCAGCGCACCCAGCGCCACCGGCGCCCCGACCAGCAGGCCCAGCACCACCGCCGCGGCCAGACCCAGCACCGGGCCCAGCTGCTTCGGTCCGGGCAGCGGCGCCGCGGCCAGCAGGGTGGCCAGCGCCACCGCGCCCACCGCGGCCGGCACCCAGTCGGCCAGCAGCAGCATGGTGCACAGCGCGGTCACCACGGTGGCCGAGCCGAGCACGGTCAGCGCGTAGAACCGCTCCTTCGGGTCCGACGGACGGAACGTCTGCAGCACCAGGACGAGCAGGAAGAACCCGCCCAGGGTGCCCACCACCGCCGCCACGCCGCCGTCGGAGTCCGCCAGCAGCACCGCCACGTCCGCCGTGAAACCGGCCAGCGCGGCGAGCAGGATGCCCTGCCGGGCCGGCCACATGCCGTTCAGCCGGAACCAGCCGGCCGCCGTCAGCAGCTGGAGCAGCGCGACCACCAGGGCCAGCGCGACCTGCCCGAGCGCGGCACCGCCGGCCAGCAGCGCGGCCGCACCGGCGGTGATCAGGGCCGGCTGCAGGCCCGGGTCGATGATCGGCGAGCCGGTCCGGCCGCGCGGGCCCGCGGGCGGCGCGGACTGCGGTGGGACGGCCGGGAACGGCGCCGCGGCGGGGACGCCCAGCGGGCCGGGGGCCCCGGCCGGACCCGGCACGCCGGGGGCGGTCGGGCGCTTGAGCGTCATGGTCGGCGGATCGAAGGCCTCCGCCGGCTGCGGCGCGGGAGCCGGCTGCGCCGCGGGGGCCGCGTGCCGGGCCCGCGGCCCCCGCGGCTGCTGGAGCTGGAGCTGGATCGTCGGGTCCGGCTGGGGCTGCTCCGGCTGCTCCGACTGCCGGCGCCGCTGCTGCCTCGACTGCTGCTGCTGCGGCTGCGGCTGCTGGAACTGGTGGGGCTGGTGGGGCTGCGGCTGCTGGTACGGCCGGGGCTGTTGCGGCTGCTGGGGCCGGGGCTGCGGCTGGAACTGCTGCTGGTGCGGCTGGTGGGGCTGGTGCGACCGGGGCGGCGGCGCGACCGGCACCGAACCGGACACCACCACCGGCGGAAGCAGCGCCGTCACCTCGGCGTCGTCCACGGCCGGCACCGGCGGCATCACCGTGGTCGCGGCCGCGTCGTCGAACGCGGGCACCGGCGGCATCACCGTGGTCGCCGCCGCGTCGTCCACCGGGAAGCCGTACGGCGACGGCTGGCCCGGCTGCTGCGGCGGGACGTGCGACTGCTGCGGGCGCGGGTGCTGCTGCGGGTGCGGGTGCTGCTGCTGCGGGTGCTGCTGCTGCGGGTGCTGCTGCTGCGCCCGGGGCGGGTACGGCTGCTGCGGTTGGTGGGGCTGCTGCGGCCATCCGCCGTAGCCGCCGCGGTTCGGGTCGTTCGGGTTGTTCATGTCCGTCACGCCGCTCAGCCTCCCGCGAACGGGGGGAGGACCTCCACCGTCCCGCCCTCGGTCAGGGCGACGGTCGCGTGGTCGCGGCCGCCCACCTGGGCCCCGTCGACCAGGTACGAGCAGTGCCCGAGCAGCCGGACGAGCTTCGGCCGGTCGGCGTGCCGTTCCCTGGCCGCCGTCAGCGCCTCCGCCAGGGTCGCCGCCTCGTACGGCTCCTCGGCCAGCCCGGCCTCGGACTTCGCCGCCGCCCAGTAGCGGATCGTCCCGCGCGCCCGGGCGCCGCTCGCGGGCTCGGTGGTCACGCCCATCGGGCCACCCCTTCTCGTCGTCCTCGCCCGGTGCCGGTGTCCCGGTCCGGCTCGACACCTCAACGGCCGCCCGACCACCCGAACGATGGACCCGAACAGCGACTTCGATGCGCGTCCCATGATGGCGTGTCCGCCGCCACGAGCGGCAATCGCCCTGGCCGGGCCGGCACGGAGAAACGCACCTGAGCGCCACCGGGGCGCGCCGGACCGGCGCTCGAAGCTGTGTCCAGCCTCACCCGGCGCACGCCCGAATTGGGCGAACCGCCGGATTCCCGCACTCCCGGTGGAGGGGGCGGTCGGCTATCCTCGACCACCAAGAGGGATCCGGGCAGAGTCGCCCCCGGGTCCTTTTGTGCTTTCAGGACGCCAGTACGGACGTTCTTGCGATTCGTCGGCCCACCCCCGGCGCGCAGCAGGAACCGCCCCGCCTGACGCGGCACAACGACGTGCCCCGGCCGGCCGGGGCACCGCCACCGGCACCGGGCCGCCACCCGGCACCGGACCAGACCGGAGGGTTCGCGGTGATGAACAGGGCAGAAACGGTGCGCCAGGGGTTGCGGGACCCCCGGCCGACCCGCCGTCGCGCCCTGCTCGCCGTCCGCTCCCCCGGTTCGCCGCGGCCGACCGTCGTCCTCCCCTCCCCCTCAGCACGTGCGCCATCCGGCTGTGGCGGCAGCCGTAACGCGACCGCGACGACCCGGAAAGGGGACCACCGGGCATGAGTTCTCTCCTCCTCCTCACCAATGCGCTGCAACCCTCCGCCGAGGTGCTGCCCGCCCTCGGACTGCTGCTCCACAACGTCCGGGTGGCGCCCGCCGAGGGCGCGGCCCTGGTGGACACCCCCAGCGCGGACGTCATCCTGGTCGACGGCCGGCGTGACCTGCCGCAGATCCGCAGCCTCTGCCAGTTGCTGCGCTCCACCGGCATCGGCTGCCCGCTGATCCTGGTGGTGACCGAGGGCGGCCTGGCCGCCGTCACCGCCGAGTGGGGCATCGACGACGTCCTGCTGGACACCGCAGGCCCGGCCGAGGTCGAGGCCCGGCTGCGGCTCGCCCTCGGCCGCCTCCAGGTCGTCACCGACGACAGCCCGATGGAGATCCGCAACGGCGACCTCTCGGTCGACGAGGCCACCTACTCCGCCAAGCTCAAGGGCCGGGCGCTCGACCTCACCTTCAAGGAGTTCGAGCTGATCAAGTACCTCGCGCAGCACCCCGGCCGGGTCTTCACCCGGGCGCAGCTGCTCCAGGAGGTCTGGGGCTACGACTACTTCGGCGGCACCCGGACCGTGGACGTGCACGTCCGGCGGCTGCGCGCCAAGCTCGGCGTGGAGCACGAGCAGCTGATCGGCACCGTGCGCAACGTCGGCTACCGCTTCGTCGTCCCGGAGAAACCCGACAAGGGCGAGCGGCCGGAGCTCGCCCAGCGCCCCGCCACCCCCCTGGACGCCTGAGCCGGGCCCGCCCGGACACCGCTCCGGAGCCGGGCGGGCCGCGCCCCGCCCGGCTTGTCCGGTTCCTCCCGGAGAGGCCCGTCGGCCTGCCGAACAAGGCCCCGGACCCCACTGCCGCCCCGGAGGCCACACGCGTAGACTCCCCCCGTGGCCAAAGTGACGCGCGACGATGTAGCCCGGCTGGCTGGTACCTCGACCGCGGTCGTCAGCTACGTCATCAACAACGGGCCGCGCCCGGTCGCGCCCGCGACCCGGGAGAAGGTCCTCGCGGCGATCGATCAGCTCGGCTACCGGCCGAACAGCGTCGCCCAGGCGATGGCCTCCCGCCGCACCAACCTGATCGGCATGGTCGTCCCGGACGCCCGCCAGCCCTTCTTCGCCGAGATGGCGCACGCCGTGGAACGGGCCGCCTCCGACCGCGGCAAGCTCGTGCTGATCGGCAACTCCGACTACGTGGACGACCGCGAGGTGCACTACGTCCGCGCGTTCCTCGGGATGCGCGTCTCCGGTCTGATCCTGGTCAGCCAGGGCCCCTCGCAGCGCGCCGCCGAGGAGTTCGCCGCGATGGAGGGCGCCAAGGTGGTGCTGCTGCACCGCCGGCCCGAGGCGATCGACGACGTCGCGGTGGTCACCGACGACGTGGCGGGCGCCGAGGCCGTGGTGCGCCACCTGCTGGAGGTGCACGGGCACCCGTACGTGGCCTGCTTCGGCGGCCCGGTCGAGTCCCCCGCCCCCGGCGACCCGGTCATCGACCACGTCGAGGGCTGGCAGCGCGCCATGGACGCGCACGGCATCCCCACCGAGCCGCACCTGATCGACGCGCCCTTCCACCGCTACGGCGCCTACGACGTCGCGCTCGGCCTGCTCCGCTCGCCGGACCGGCCGCGGGCGATCTTCTGCTCCACCGACGACCAGGCGATCGGCGTGCTGCGGGCCGCCCGCGAGGTCGGCCTGCGGGTCCCGGAGGACCTCGCGGTGGCCGGCTTCGACGACGTGCCGGAGGCCGCGCTCGCCGACCCGCCGCTGACCACCGTCGCCTCCGACCGCGACGCGATGGCCCGGGCCGCCGTGGACCTGGTGCTGGACGACTCGCTGATGGTGCCCGGCTCGGACACCGAGCGGGTCCGCACCTTCCCGTCCCGGCTGGTCATCCGCCGCTCCTGCGGCTGCGGCGGCTCCGCCCCGGGCCGATCCGTACCGGAGTAGCCGATTCCGCTCGGCAGGCCGCCTGACCAGGCTTTATGAGAACCCAACGGGCTTCTCTCCCCGTTCTGAGCCGGTTCTCATGCACTCCTCATGCAGCGGGACGAGCTTGGTCGGCATGAGCGAACAGCAGCGGTACCCCGGCGAGCAGTACGGCCCGTACGAGCCCCACGCGTCCCACCCGCAGCACGACCAGTACGGCCAGTACGAGCAGTACGGCCCGTACGGCCAGTACGAGCAGCAGGGCCCGGACCGGGCCCCGGAACCCCGGGTGATCGAGGGCACCGTGCTCGGCGCCGGCCGGACCGCCGACGCCCACGGCACCACCGGCCCGGCCGGGTACGGCTACCGCGAGGACCACTCCGGCGGCGTCTTCGACGGCCCGCCGCCGCCCCCGCCCACCCCGCCCGAGCCGCCCACGATCCTCGGGCCGGGCTCCCCCGAGGGCCCCGGCGACCACGGCAACCGGGCCCGGCGCGGACTGCTGCGCGGGCGGCTCGCCCTGGTCACCGCCGTCGCCGCGATCGCCGCCGTCCTCGGCGGGGTCACCGGCGGCCTGGTCGCCGGTGACCGGCAGGGTGCCGACAACCGCGTCGGCACCGTCGCCAGCCCGGTCTCCGCCCGCTCCGACGGCAGCGCCGACGTGGCCGCCATCGCCGCCGCCGTCTCGCCCAGCACCGTCCAGATCACCGTCAAGAACGGCAACGGCACCGCCACCGGCACCGGCGTCGTCCTCGACACCGACGGCCGGATCCTCACCAACTACCACGTGATCGACACCGCGACCGCCGGCGGCCGGATCACCGTCACCTTCAAGGACGGCTCCACCGCCCAGGCCACCGTCACCGGCACCGACAAGGCCCTCGACGTCGCCGTGATCACCGCGACCGGCGCCAAGAACCTCACCCCCGCCGTCCTCGGCGACTCCTCCGCCGTGGCCGTCGGCGACCCGGTCGTCGCCATCGGCAACCCCGACGGACTCACCGGCACCGTCACCTCCGGCATCATCAGCGCCGAGAACCGCGACGTCACCGTCCAGCTCGACGAGGGCAGCACCAGCAACAACGGCGGCTTCGGCCTCCCCTTCCTCCCCGGCGTCCCCGGCCTGCGCGGCACCACCCCGCAGCCCACCGGCGGCAGCAGCACCACCTACAAGGCCTTCCAGACCGACGCCGCGCTCAACCCCGGAAACTCCGGCGGCCCGCTGATCAACGCCAACGGCCAGGTCATCGCCGTCAACTCGGCGATGTACGCGCCCGGCGGCTCCGGCTCCTCCGGCGGCGGCTCGGCCGGCAGCGTCGGCCTCGGCTTCGCCATCCCGATCAACGACATCAAGCAGGTCCTGCCGAAACTCGAAGCCGGCCAGAACCTGTGAGCCACACTCGCTGAGACGGACAATTGCTCCCAGCAGGCCCTCCACCCGACGAGAAAGGGCACCCGCCCATGACCCCGTCCGCCGACGACCGCACCACCGCCGAGGCCGGCCACCCCTCCGCCCGGCTCCTCGTGGTCGACGACGAACCCGCCCTCCGGGACGCCCTGGAGAGCAGCCTCGCCTTCGAGGGGTACGAGGTCGCCACCGCCACCGACGGCTACGAGGCCCTGGAATCCGTCGAACGCGACCGGCCCGACCTCGTCCTGCTGGACATCATGATGCCCCGGATGGACGGCCTCACCGCCGTCCGCCGGATGCGCTCGCGCGGCGACACCGTCCCGGTCCTGATGCTGACCGCCCGCGACGCCGTCGGCGACCGCGTCACCGGCCTCGACGTCGGCGCCGACGACTACCTCGCCAAGCCCTTCGAGCTCGACGAACTGCTCGCCCGCGTCCGCGCCCTGCTGCGCCGCAACGCCCTCGCCGCCGAGGCCGCCGCCCGCGCCGCCGTCGAGGACGAGAGCGAGGTCCTCTCCTTCGCCGACCTGCGGATGAACACCGCCACCCGCGAGGTCACCCGGGCCGGCAAGCCGATCGAGCTCACCCGCACCGAGTTCATGCTGCTGGAGATGTTCCTCGCCCACCCCCGCCAGGTCCTCACCCGCGAACAGATCCTCAAGGCGGTCTGGGGCTTCGACTTCGAGCCCTCCTCCAACTCCCTGGACGTGTACGTGATGTACCTGCGCCGCAAGACCGAGCAGGGCGGCATGCCCCGCCTGATCCAGACCGTGCGCGGCGTCGGCTACGCCCTGCGCCAGGCCGCCGGCACGAGCGCGTGAACAACGTTCCGCCCCCTCCGCTGACCCCTCCGCAGGCCCGGACCCGCACGCCCGACCGCCGACAGCGCCTCCTCCACTGGTTCCGCTCCCGCTCCCTGCGCAGCCGCCTCATCTTCCTGAGCGCGGCGGCGGTGGCGGTGGCGATCGCGCTGTCGGCACTGGCGTGCTGGTTCATCGTGGAGAAGCAGCTGTACGGGCAGGTACGGGCCGACCTGGCGAGCGCGCCCCCGGGCATGGTCGGAAGGAACCTCACCTGCTACGACACCCCGGAACACGCGCTGGAGCGCCAACCCGTCAGCGGACTGCCGGAGACCAGCGGAGCCGCCACTCGGGACACCCAGTTCCTCGCGCTCGGCAAGGGGGTCTGTCTGCCTCCCACCGCGACCAAGGCGATCGTGACCGAGCCCAAGGACTCGGTGGCCTTCACACTCAAACCCGGCCAGTCGATCATCCGGGAAGGCCAGTACACCAACGGGGATCCCGCGCTGGTCCGGCTGACGATGGACCCCAGGTACACCGTGCCGGTCGTCGTCATGGTGGCCACCTCCACCCAGCCCGTCGAGGACTCCCTCCAGGGCCTCGCCATCCTCCTCGGCTCGGTCTCCGTCGGCGGCATCCTGCTCGCCGCCGTGGCCGGCCGCCTGGTCGCCCGCTCCGCCCTGAAGCCCGTCGACCAGCTCACCGACGCCGTCGAGCACATCGCCCGGACCGAGGAGGTCGGCACCACCATCCCGGTCCACGGGGACGACGAGATCGCCCGGCTCTCCACCTCCTTCAACTCGATGAGCACCGCCCTCGCCAACTCCCGCGAGCGGCAGACCCGGCTGATAGCCGACGCCGGGCACGAGCTCCGCACCCCGCTGACCTCCCTGCGCACCAACGTCGACCTGCTGATCCGCAGCAACGACACCGGCCGCCCGCTGCCCGCCGCGACCAAGACCAAGCTGCTCGGCAACATGAAGGCGCAGATGCAGGAGCTCACCCTGCTGATCGGCGACCTGCTCCAGCTCTCCCGCCCGGACACGCCGAAGAGCGGCCCGGCCCTCACCGTGGTCGCCCTGCACGAGATCGCCGGACGGGCCGTCGAGCGGGCCGAACTGCGCGGCCCGGGGCTGGTGTTCGAGACCGACACCGAGCCCTGGTACGTGCACGGCGACGCGGCCGGGCTGGAACGCGCGGTGATCAACCTGTTGGACAACGCGGTCAAGTACAGCCCGCCCGGCGGCACCATCGAGGTCCGGCTGCACCAGGGCGTGCTGACCGTCCGCGACCACGGCCCCGGGATCCCTCCGGACGAGCTCCAGTACGTCTTCGACCGGTTCTGGCGCTCGCCCTCCTCACGCCAGCTGCCCGGCTCCGGCCTCGGGCTGTCGATCGTCGCTCAGAGCGTCCGGGAGGCGGGCGGCGAGGTCACCCTCGGTCCGGCGGCCGACGGCGGCCCGGGCGCGCTGGCCACCGTCCGGCTGCCCGGCGGCCCCGCCCCTCCCGGGCCGGCTCACGGTCAGTCGATGTCGCTGCCCGGGCCGATGATCTTGATCCGGTCCTGCGCCGGGGCCTGGAGCGGCGAGGCCGCCGAGCTGTGGGCGCTCAGGTAGGTCGCGAAGAGGTCCAGGTCCGAGGCGCCGACCAGCTTGTCGGTGCCGGCCGCGAAGGCCGGGAAGCCGTCGCCGCCGCCGGCCAGGAACTCGTTGGCCGCGACCCGGTAGGTGGCGGCCGGGTCGACCGGGGCGCCGTTCAGCCGGACCGAGTCCAGGACCACCCGGTCCGCGCCGGTCTTGCGCATGTCCAGGGTGTAGTGCAGGTTCGAGGACACCTGGAGGACCTTCGGCGCGGCGGTGTTGGAGCCGCTCACCTGCTGCTGGAGCAGCTGGATCAGCTGGGCGCCGGTCAGCGTCTTGACCTGCATCATGTTGGTGAACGGCTGGACGGTGAACGCCTCGCCGTAGGTCACCACGCCGTCGCCCTCGCCGCCGGAGGCCTTGTAGACCAGGTCGGAGCGGATGCCGCCGGGGTTCATGAAGGCGACCTGCGCGCCGCCCTTGTCGGCCGGGGCGAGCCCGGCGAGCTGCGCGTCGGCGATCACGTCACCGAGCGGCTTCTCCAGGTCGCTGTTGCCGCGGCCGTTGATGTCCGAGGCGATGTAGCCGATCGGACGGTTGGCGATCGGGGCGGCCAGCTTGGAGTAGCGGTCGACCAGCGCCGTCATGTCGGGCGCCTTCTCGACCGTGCGGCGCACCACGTGGTTCTCGGCCTTGACCGAGGGGCGCACGATCTCGCCGGTGGTCTTGTCCAGCTTCATGTCGATCTCGGTGAAGAGCCGGCCGAAGGAGGCGGCACTGGTCACCGAGCGCGGGACGCCGTTGGGGTCGGGGATGCTGCAGGCGTACGCGTTGTGGGTGTGGCCGGTGACGATGGCGCCGACCGCCGGGTCGATCTTCTTGGCGATGTCGACGATCGGGCCGGAGATGCCCTGGCCGGCCGCGCCGCAGTCGTAGTTGTAGACGCTGCTGGCCGGGTACCCGCCCTCGTGGATCAGCGCGACGATCGAGTTGACGCCCTTGGCCTTGAGCTCGGCGGCGTACTTGTTGATCGTGGTGACCTCGTTGGCGAACTTCAGGCCCTTGACGCCCTCGGCGGTCACGATGTTCGGCGTGCCCTCCAGGGTGACGCCGATGAAGCCGACCTTCACGCCCTGGGACTTGGTGATCCAGTACGGGGCCAGCAGCGGCTTGCCGGTCTTCTCGTCGGTGACGTTGGCCGACAGGTAGTTGAAGTTGGCGCCCTTGAAGGTGCGGCCGGGCTCGTAGCAGCCGTCGGTCGGGTGGCAGCCGCCGTCCTGCATGCGGCGCAGCTCCTGCGCGCCCTCGTCGAACTCGTGGTTGCCCACGGAGGTGACGTCCAGGCCGAGCTTGTCCATCGCCTCGATGGTCGGCTCGTCGTGGAAGAGCGCCGAGGTGAGCGGGCTGGCGCCGAGGATGTCGCCGGCCGCGACGGTGATCGAGTCGTCGGCCGGGA
Source organism: Kitasatospora sp. NPDC127116 (assembly GCF_042677365.1). Taxonomy (NCBI): domain Bacteria; kingdom Bacillati; phylum Actinomycetota; class Actinomycetes; order Kitasatosporales; family Streptomycetaceae; genus Kitasatospora; species Kitasatospora sp. NPDC127116. The sequence continues at coordinate 22,609 of NZ_JBHXTL010000078.1, read as the reverse complement.
TGCGCGCCTTGCGCAGCTCGGTGGCCAGGTACTCGATGCCGCCGGCCGGGGTGGCGACCTCCTTGCCGGTGGCCGGGTCGATCTCCTTGATCGTGCCGGACGAACCGGCCGGGGGCTCCAGGTTGCCGTGGAAGTCGTTGATCGCCAGCAGCTGGAGGTTGACGGTCTTGTGGCGCTTGGCGTCGGCGTCGGCGGCCTGGGCGGCCGTCGGCACGACCACCGTGCCGAACAGACCTGCGGCGGCGACGACGGCGAGCGCCGTCCGTCGGGATCTGACGGTGAGCATGAAGGGTTCCCCTGCACCTTGGAAGGAGCACCGGCTGTGGACAGCATCGGCGTTCGAACATGTGTTGCGACTGCGAAGCCTAGGGTCAACGCGCGTAGCTGTCAGGACGTCGAACGTAACGAGAGGATTACCTACTGACGAACCGTCGCCGTCCGCCGGATGCGGAGACCGTGCGGAAGAGCCCCGACGACCCCGCTCAGACTCCCGGCTCGGAAGCCAACTGCCTTTCCGCACGCACCCGTTCGGCCACCGCGTCCTCGGTCATCGCGCGGTCTGTGTAGACCAGCGGACGCTCGGCCTCGGTGATGATGTGCTTGACCACCTGGACGTTGCCGTTGACGTCCCAGACCGCGATGCCCGGCGACAGGGTGGGGATGATCTCCACCGCCCAGCGCGGCAGGCCCAGCACCCGGCCGGTGGCCCGCGCCTCCTCGGCCTTCTGCATGTAGATCGTCCGGGTGGAGGCCATCTTCAGGATCGCCGAGGCCTCCTTCGCGGCCGCGCCGTCCACCACGTCGGACAGGTGGTGCACCACCGCCACGAAGGACAGGCCGAGCCGGCGGCCGAACTTCAGCAGCCGCTGGAACAGCTGGGCCACGAAGGGGCTGTTGATGATGTGCCAGGCCTCCTCGACCAGGAAGATGCGCTTCTTCCGGTCCGGCCTGATCCAGGTGTGCTCCAGCCACACCCCGACGATCGCCATCAGGATCGGCATCGCGATCGAGTTGCGGTCGATGTGCGAGAGGTCGAAGACGATCAGCGGCGCGTCCAGGTCGATGCCGTCGGTGGTCGACCCGTCGAACATGCCGCGCAGGTCACCGTCGACCAGCCGGTCCAGCACCAGCGCCACGTCCAGGCCCCAGGACTGCACCTCGTCCACCGCCACGCCCAGCGACTCCACCGAGGACAGCTCGGGGCTGCGCAGGGTGTCGATGATGTCGTTCAGCACCGGCTGGCGGTCCTGCACCGAGGCCACCACATGGGCGTGCGCGGCCTTCAGCGCGAAGCCCGCCCGCTCCTCCAGCCCGCGCCCCATCGCCACCTCGACGATGGTGCGCAGCAGCGACAGCTGGCCGGTCTGGGTGATCGCCGGGTCCAGCGGATTGAGCTTCACCCCGCCGTCCCGGGCCGCCATCGGGTCCAGCCGGACCGGCTTTATGCCCAGCGCGTTGGCGATCAGGTTCCACTCGCCCACGCCGTCCTCGCCCTGCGCGTCCAGCACCACGACCTGGCGGTCACGGAACCTCAGCTGCCGCAGCACGTACGTCTTCTCCAGCGCCGACTTGCCGTTGCCGGACTCCCCGAGCACCAGCCAGTGCGGGGCGGGCAGCTGCTGCCCGTACAGCTGGAAGGGGTCGTACACGTACCCCTTGCCGCTGTACACCTCGCGGCCGATGATCACACCCGAGTCCCCCAGCCCCGGGGCGGCGGTGGGCAGGTAGACGGCCTGCGCCTGGCCGGTGGAGGTGCGCACCGGCAGGCGGGTGGTCTCCACCTTGCCGAACATCAGGCTGGTGAACGCATCGGTGAGGTTGCCGAGCGCCATGGGCGGTCTCCTGACGGGTCAGCGGTGGACGGACGTGCGGGTGCGCGGGTTGCGGGTGCGCGGGTGCGCGGGTCGGCCGGTGCGCTCAGCGGCGGATGCCGGTGGCGAACGGGAGGGTGTTGACGAAGGCCCGGTGGTGCTCGCGGTCGCACCACTCCAGCTTGAGGTAGCTCTTGCCGGCCGAGGCCCGGATGGTCCGCTTGTCGCGGGCCAGCGCGTCGGGGTTGCGCGAGGAGACCGTGATGTAGCCGACCAGGTTCACCCCGGCCGCGCCGGAGGCCAGGTCGTCGCCGCGCTGGTCCACCCGGCCGGTGTGGGCCAGGTCGCGCGGGTCCACCGTGCGGTTCATCTTGGCCGCACGGCTGGCCTCGGCCTCGTCGTTGGTCTTCTCGGTCAGCATCCGCTCGATCGCGACGTCGGTGGGCTCCAGGTCCATCGTCACCGCCACCGTCCGGATCACGTCCGGGGTGTGCACCAGCAGCGGCGCCAGGAAGTTGACGCCCACCGGGGTGAGCGGCCACTCCTTGATCCACGCGGTGGCGTGGCACCACGGCTCCCGGGTCGCCGACTCGCGGGTCTTCGCCTGCAGGTACTGCGGCTGGGTCGCGTCCAGCTCGGCCGGCCAGGCGTTGCGCCGGGACATCGCCTGGATGTGGTCGATCGGGTGGTCCGGGTCGTACATCGAGTGCAGCAGCGAGGACAGCCGGGCCTGGCCCAGCGGCTGGCGCACCCGGATGTCCGCCTCGGCCAGCCGGGCGCAGATGTCCGTCAGCTCGCGCGCCATCACGGCCGCCAGCCCCTCGTCGTCCCGCGCCCGCCGCCCGGTGGCCGTCCGGCCCATCGCGTGCGCCTCGGCCGCCAGGTCACGGGTGTAGTGCATGCAGGCCACCAGGTACGCCCGGTGCTGCTCCGAGGAGGTCGACACCATCGACTGGAGCTGGTCGTACGAGTCCTGCAGCCAGCGCGGCGAGGACGGGTCACCGCGCCGCTCGACGTCCTTGGCGTGCGCGTCCGGGTCCGCCGGCAGAGTCCGGGCCAGGATCTGCAACCGGGTCACGAAACCGTCCCCGTTGGCGACGTGCTTCAGCAGCGTCCCGAACCGGTCGACCAGGGCCTCCTGGTCCTCCGAGTCGCGCAGACCGACGCCCGGGCCCTCGATCTCGATCGCGGCCGTCACCGTACGCCGCTCCAGGTGCATCAGCACCCCGACCTCGTCCGGCCCGAACGGCGCCGCCAGCCAGCGCAGCCGCCCCACCCCGGGCGGCGGGCCAACCTCCACCTCCCGGCCGTCCAGCCGGGTGCCGGCGTCCATCACGTCCGAACGCCACACCGCCCGCCCGCTGCGGACCGTCCGACGGTAGGTGCGGTTGATCTCCACCCACTTGTAGAACGTCCTCTTGCGGTACGGCACGTACACCGCCGCGATGGCGAGCGCCGGCAGACCGACCAGACCACCGATCCGCAGCGGCAGGACCGGCATCAGCAGGCCCCAGAGCATGCCGAGGAAGGCCCCGAAGATGATCAGCACGATCTCGCCGGACTCCCGGTTCCGGCCGATCGGCGCGTTCGGGCGGGCCTTGCCGATCAGGTAGGTGCGGCGCTGGTGCACGTACGGCTGGGCGTACTGGGCACCGTACTGGCCGAGCGGTTCACTGCTCACTTACCCGTCACCCTCCCTTCGCTGGATTGCTGTCGCGGATCGGAACCGGGGCCTGCGGCGGCCCGCCCTGCGGCGGCGGGGCCGGCGTCCGGCCCGCGTGGGCGGCGATGCCCGGCGCGACCGAACCGCCGCCCGCACCCCCGCCACCCGTGCCGGCCCCCTGCGGACCGCGGTCGCCGTGGGTGGTGATGCCCTGCTTCATCAGGTTCGCGGTGCCGTTGATCATCGCCGAACCGGCCTGCACGGCGTTGGCCCGGGCCCCGCGCATATTCAGCAGCTCGTCGCCGAAACCCGGCACGAAGCGGTACACCGCGGCACTCGCGAAGATCGACAGGAACAGGATCGCCAACCCGGACAGCACCCGGGCGAAATCGTCGTCGGCCCCGGACCCCGTCGCCACCGCCCCCGCCAGGCCCAGGATGACCACGATGATCGGCTTCGCCAGATCCACCGCCAGCATCACGCCCGCCCAGCGCCGCACGTGCTTCCACAGCTGCCGGTCCACCAGCCCCGCGTACACCGCCGTCCCCAGCAGCGCGCCGACGTACAGCATCGCCGCCCGGATCAGCAGCTCGATCCAGAGCACCGCCGCCGCCAGCACCGCGACCAGCGACACGATCACCAGGATCAGCGGACCGCCGCCCACGTCACCCTTCTCCAGCGTGTCGGCGAACCCGCCCAGGTACGACCCGGTGTCCGTCTTCGTCCCGACCGCTATCGCCTTGGTCAGCCCGTCCGTCACGCTCACCACGGTGAACAGGATCAACGGCGTGAACGCGGACGCCACCACCGTCAGCCACAGGAAGCCGATCGCCTCCGAGAACGCCGTCGTCAACGGCGCCCCCCGCACCGCCCGCTTCGCCACCGCCAGCAGCCACAGCACCAGCGTGATCACCGTCGACACGGCGAACACCACGGCGTACTGCTGCAGGAACGACGCATTGGTGAAGTCCACCTGCGTCGTCCCGTCGATCGCCCCCGACAACTTCCGCACCACCCACGCCGCGGCCTGCGCACAGCTCTTGGCCAACGACCCGAGGGGGTCGGTCACGGCCCCGACGGTGCCGCTCCCGGGGATGACGACTGCTCCCCCCGGGGCACAGCCCGCATCACTGCCGGGGATCGGAAGATCGACCTTCTGACAGGTCGGAGTGGCCGTCGGCGAAGGCTCTGCGAACACCCGCTGGGCCGCCGACAGTGCCGCCACCTGCAAGGTGGCCAGCACACCGGCGAGGGTGCCCACACGGCGCCGTGTGCCGGAACGGCGTGAGGTCTGGTCAACGCGCAAAACGGAACCCCCCGAACTGCTGGACGGCGCCGGTGATCTCATCGGCGGTGGCGGCCTGCTGGTCTGCGGGCACCGGCGCGGGGCCCTGCCTGCTGGTGTAGTCGGTGAGCTTCCAGTCGCTGCCCGTCCAGTGCAGCGAGAGCGTGAGGGTGAACCAGTTGGTGGTCACCGGCTGGACGGAGCGTTCGCCGGCGAGGCCGGTGAGGCCGGTGCACCACACCTCGATCTTGGCGTCGCCCTCGCTGTAGCCCGTCGATTTGGTGCCGACCGGGACGGTGCGGCTGACGAAGGTGAGGCCCTTGGGCGCGCGGCCCTGGGCCTCGAGGCCGTAGCGGGTGGCGGTGTCGCCGCCGAAGCCCTGGTCCAGCCGGCTCTGGAGCCCGGCCAGGGCGCCCGGGTCGGTGATGGTGGCGACGATGCCGTGCCGGCTGTCGGTGCGGAACATGTCCGCGGAGCCGATCGCCACCGCGTAGTTGGTGGCGGCCGACTGGGCGCCCGGTTCGGTGTGCGGGTAGCCGGTCGGGATGCCGTTGACGGTGGTGCCGGCGGGCTGGTCGCCGCTGGGGGCGGGGCCGGCGCCAGAGCCGGATCCGGCGCCGGCGCGGTCGGCGGAGGAGCCGTCGCTGCCGGTACCGGTGCCGGGTGCGACGCGGTTGGCGACGGCGATGGCCACCACGAGCAGGGTGACGACGGCCAGGACGGCCAGCAGGGCGCGCAGCGGGCGGGTCTGACGGTGGTTCGACGGGGGGGAGGACTGTTCGCCGACCGGCAGGCGCGTACGGGTGCGCGGCTGGTCGTCGGACAACGGCACGGCGGCCCTCCTGGTGCGGGGAGCCGGGGCGGCTCCGGGGGCCCTCCGTCCGGGGGCGGGCGCGGACGGGGGGTGGGAACGGGGGTGGATTCCTGGCGGGTCGGCTGTCGGAGGGGGTCCGGGCGGGGGCCCGGTCTCAGGCAGGTCGGACTACTGCTGTCCGATCGTCAGATCGCCATGCCGTAGACAATGGTGAACAGGGTGCCCAGTGATCCGATGATGAACACGCCGGTCAGTCCGGCGACGATCAGTCCCTTGCCCTGTTCGGCGCCGAAGCTGTCGCGCATCGCGGTCGCACCGATCCGCTGCTTGGCCGCGCCCCAGACCGCGATGCCGAGGCAGAGGAGGATGGCGACGGCCATGATGACCTCGACCATCACCCGCGCCTCCGACCCGAGGGTCGCGAACGGCCCCCAGTCCGGGGCGATTCCGCCGATGATGGTGTCGATGTTCGGCTTCTTGGGGGGGTCCTCGGCCAGGTGGCCGACCGCATTGGTGTGCACGCTGCTCAGGTTCATTTCCATCTCACCGCCCGATCAGGCAAATTCAAGGGCCCGGACCCGGCCCGCGCGAAGGGTCGGTACCTATTCTTGGCCAGATCTGATGTCGACTTGGCTACTTCTCGCGAATCGGTCGTGAGGCATCGGACACGTACGCGAGGATGTACACCGTACGAAGGATAGCGCTCACTGTTCGTATCTCTGATGATTGCGGTGAGCAACGCCTTCCGGGACACTTCGACTGACGATTCGTCGGGATGGTGCTGATGGTACTCCGGAAGGCCGGTACGGCCGCCGCCGCTGCGGGAGTTGTTGCGTTCGGGTTCATCGGGCTGGTGACGATGGGGACTTATGCGGCAAGTGGGACGCCGCAGCAGGCGGCGAATCGTTCCGCCCTCTCCCCCGGAACGGTCCCCGCGGCCTACCAGGACCCGATCCAGAAGTGGGGCGCGCTCTGCGCGGAGATCTCCCCTCCGATGCTCGCGGCGCAGCTGTACCAGGAGAGCGGTTTCGACCCCAGGGCGCGCTCCGGGGTCGGGGCGCAGGGCATGGCGCAGTTCATGCCCAGCACCTGGCCCGACTACGCCACCGACGGCAACGGGGACGGCAGGGCGGACGTCTGGGACCCGCTGGACGCGATCGCCTCGGCGGCGACCTACGACTGCGCGATCGCCAAGCGGGTCGCGAAGGTCCCGGGCGACCCCCAGGCCAACCTGCTGGCGGCCTACAACGCCGGCGAGGGCGCGGTGGAGAAGTACAACGGGGTGCCGCCGTACAAGGAGACCCAGGGCTACGTGCGGAACATCCAGGCGATGGCCCGCAGCTTCACGGCGCCCGCCTCGCCGACCGCGCCGCTGGAGGTGTCCCCGCAGTCGTCGGCCGCGATCTACTTCGCGCAGACCAAGCTCGGCACCCCGTACCTGTGGGGCGGTGAGGGCCTGCCCTCGCAGAGCGGGCGGTTCGACTGTTCGGGCCTGACCCAGGCCGCGTTCGCCAGTGTGGGCATCACCCTGCCCCGGGTGGCCAACGACCAGTGGTACGCCGGGCCGCACCCGTCGCGCGATCAGCTGCGGCCGGGCGACCTGGTGTTCTGGGCGACGGACCTGAGCGATCCGCGGAGCATCCACCACGTCGGGATCTACGTGGGCGGCGGGTACATGATCAACGCCCCGCACACCGGCGCGGTGATCCGCTACGACAAGATCGACACCCGGGAGTACATCGGCGCGACCCGGGTCACCTCGGACGGGGCCCAGGCGCTGCCGACCCGCAACAACGACGGCGCGGTCAACGCTCCGTCCCGCCCGGGCGGGACGGAGCCCACCGCCCCCGCGGGGAACCAGGGCGGCACCCAGGGCCTCCCCCAGGGCGGCGCGCCGGGAAGCGCCCCGGCGACCCCCGCCCGGTCGGCCGTCGCCGCCCCGCCCGCACCTGCCGGGCCGGCTCCCGCCGGGGCGGGTCGGTAGGTGCGGTGGGGCCGGGACGGCGGGGAGCTGTGTGCGCGCTGTGGACGCTGAGTCAAGTTTCCATAACCGCGCGTTTCCGTGGAACGCTGTGTCCCGGTGATGACGTTGGGTCCGGTGGTCCCTCGTCAGCTTTCGGCGCCGGGCGGGCCCCGGCGGGAACGTACAGGTGCAGCGGACCAGAAGGAGGTGCGGCGTGTCGACGCCGCTTGCCGACACGACCAACCCCGACCTCGACCTGCTCTACGCCGTCAACGGCCTGGCCAAGCGCTCCCCGCAGTGGCTGGACCACCTGGTCTCGTGGATCGGCGAGTACGGCATCCTGATCGGCCTGGCGATGCTCGGTCTGGTGGCCTGGCTCCAGGCCAGACGCCGGCCGGACGCGCCGGTGGCGGTGGCCGGGCTGCTCTGGGTGCCGCTCTCGGTGGCCGTCGCCGAACTGGCCAACCTGCCGATCGCCGCGATCGTGAACCGCCCGCGTCCCTTCGTCGACCATCCCGGGCTGCTGGTGCTGGTGGACGGCAAGGCCGGCACCCACTCCTTCGTCAGCGACCACTCGACCATGACCATGGGTGTCGCGGTGGCGCTGTTCCTGGTGAACCGCAGGCTGGGCTGGATCGCCGGCGGGCTGGCGCTCCTCCAGGGCTTCTGCCGGATGTTCATGGGCGTCCACTACCCGACCGACGTGATCGGCGGCTTCGCGCTCGCCGTCGCCGTGGTGCTGCTGCTGGCGCCGATCGCGATGGCGGTGCTGGTGCCGTTCTGCCACGCGCTGAGCCGCACGGCGGTCGCCCCGCTGATCCGGGCGCCCGAGCGCGGCGGTGCGGCCCGCGTCGGGGCCGGTCCGCGTGGCCGTCGCCGCGGGCGCGGGGCGGTGCGGGCCGGGGAGCAGCCGCCGGAGTCCGACCTCGCGGCCTGACGCCGTCTCCCGGGCCCGGCGCGGCGGAGGTGTCCAGGGCCCGGCGCCGCGCAAGTGTCCCGGGCCCGGCGCCGCGGAGGTGTCCCGGGCCCGGTGGGATCAGTCCGGTCCGGCGCCGTTCTCGGCGAGGTGGTCGGCCCCCTCGCGGCGGGCCAGATCGCGCGAGCGGCGGGCCGGGGAGTACCAGCCGCAGCTGCAGGTCGCGAAGGCGAAGGATCCGCGCTCGCCGACCGCGAGGCGGTGTTCGGGCATCCGGGCGGTGCCGGGTGCCGTCGGCAGCTCACTGTGCACGTGGTTCACGGTAGCGCCCGCGCCGGCCCCCGTAACCCTTGGCGTCTCAACTCGTTTGCCCGGAAAGAGCTCTGCCCGCCCGGTGGTGGCCGGCGGGGCAGTCGGGCCCGAGGGGGTTGTCGCGAGGATGAAGATGACCGACCAGCAGCGCACCGGACGGTCGGCACGCCGTCCGGGTCCGCACCTGCGCTCGGCGGCCGGGGCCGCCCTGCTCGCCGCCGTCCTGGCGGCGGGGGCCGCCGGCTGCTCCGGCGGCCCCGTCGACGGCTCCTCCGACCAGCAGTCGGGCGCCCCCGACCAGCTCGCCGCGGACGCGCTGACGGCGGTGCGCAACGCCCCCGACATCACGGGCCGCACCGGCTCCGCGCACGCCGCGACCGAGCTGGTCACCGAGTCGACCGAGAAGAAGGCCTCGTTCAGCGGCACCGGCGGCTACGACTACGTCAAGCGGATCGGCCGGCTGGAGGTCCAGGTGCCGCCGGGTGCGGCGACCACCGGGAAGATCGTCGAGGTGGTCCTGCCGGGCACCGTCTACCTCCAGAACAGCGGTGCCAAGGTCCCCGCGGGCAAGTGGGTCAAGCTGGACGTGCGCCAGCTGCCGGACGGCAACCTGGTCAGCAGCGGGGCCACCGACCCGGCCTCGGCGGCGGGGGCGCTGCGCGGGGCGCAGAAGGCGGAGGCGGTGGGCACCGAGACCGTCGACGGGGTGGCGCTGCACCATTTCCGGGGCACCCTGGACCTGGTGAAGGCGGCCGACGCGACGGGCGGCAGGGGCGGGGACGGCCTGCGGACGGGCGCGCAGACCTTCACCGTCAAGGAGGTCCCGTACGACGCCTGGCTGGACGACCAGGGCCGGCTGCGCAAGGTGGTCGAGGTGTTCACCTTCGCCGGGGTGGCCGGGTCGAAGGAGCCCAAGGACCAGGTGAAGGTGACGTCGACGACCTCGCTGTCGGACTTCGGCAAGCCGGTGGAGGCGGCCGAGCCCTCGGCCTCGGACATCTACCGGATGAAGCCCACGGAGAGCCCGAAGTAGGGCTGGTCCGACACGCCCCGGGCCGCCGGGGCAGCGCTCCGGCGCCGGGGCGAGACGGGGTGCCGCCGGGGCGGGTGGCCGTCCGGGGAGCGACTGCCACCCGTTTCGGCGGCGCCGAGATGGCCCGTCCGTGCCATGTGGACGGGCCCCGAAGTGCCTAGGCTGGACTCCGGGTGGCTGCCGCCCGGGCTGGCGAGGCACTGAAGGGGTGGTGCAGGTGGTGTCGTCCACGGGCGGCCGCAGCGGCGGCCACGACGACGCGGCCCTCGACGAGATCGATCTGGCCGGCGAGCTGATGATCGCCGCGACGGCCAGCTCCGGCGACCGGCTGCCGACCGAGCGGATCGACGAGGTGCTGCTGGACCGGTCCGAACCCGGGCAGTGCGACCGGGAGGCCGACGGCTAGCGGGCTCCGGGCGCTACGCGGGCTCCGGGTGCGACACGGACTCCGGGCGCGACACGGGCTCCGGGCGCGACGCGGGCGGGCCCGCTCCGGGAGCGACGCGCCCCCGGAGCGAAGCGGTCGGCCCGGCGGCTCAGCTGCGCAGCAGGCGGCTGATCGCGGCGGTGGCCTCCGCCACCTTGGCGTCCAGTTCGGCGCCGCCCTCCTCGGCGGCCGCGGCGACGCAGTGCCGCAGGTGCTCCTCCAGCAGGGAGAGCGCGAAGGACTGCAGCGCCTTGGTGCCGGCCGAGACCTGGGTGAGCACGTCGATGCAGTAGACGTCCTCGTCGACCATGCGCTGGAGGCCGCGGATCTGGCCCTCGATCCGGCGCAGCCGCTTGAGGTGGGCGTCCTTCTGCGCGCTGTAGCCGTGCGGGCCGTGGTGCCCGGCCGGGGCCTGGCCGGCGGGCGGCTCGGTCCCCTGCGCGTGCTCCGGCTCGCTGCGCGCTTGCGTCGTGGTCATCGGCCCCGCCTTCGTCTCAGTGCCTGGTGGCTGCGTCGGCCACAAGTGTCCAACACCGGGGCCCTCCGTGGTGTTCCGACGGCCGTCCCGGCATGTGCCGCGGGGGCGCTGGAGGGGGCTCCCGGCGGTTCACCCGTCTGAGCGGCGCCCCGTTCTCCGGTGCGCACGACGGGGACAATCCGGGCGAGGTTCCGTCAGACTGGGGCTCGCGTCCACGTGTGGTGGTGCGCCCGGATCAGCCGGTGCGGCGGCCGAACGGAAGGGGAGGTTCCGGCTCCTTCCCCGACACCCCGTTTGCGTGATTGCGTTCGGTTGCACCTAGCATCGTTCAGTCCCTACCCCGCACATCGGAGATTTCCGTGCGTTTTAGCCTGACCCCGAAGGAGACGAGCTTCTACGACATGTTCGCCGCCGCGGCGGAGAACCTTGTCGTCGGATCAAAGCTCCTTTTGGAGCTGCTGGGATCAGACGTGTCGGCCCGTGCGGAGATCGTCGAGCGCATGCGCGCCGCCGAGCACGCCGGGGACGACACCACCCATGCCGTCTTCCACCAGCTGAACTCGTCCTTCATCACGCCCTTCGACCGCGAGGACATCTACAGCCTCGCCTCGTCGCTGGACGACATCATGGACTTCATGGAGGAAGCCGTCGACCTGGTCGTCCTCTACGACATCCAGACCCTGCCGAAGGGCGTCGAGCAGCAGATCGAGGTGCTGGCGCGCGCCGCGGAGCTCACCGCCGAGGCGATGCCGAACCTGCGCAGCATGTCGAACCTCACCGAGTACTGGATCGAGGTCAACCGCCTGGAGAACCAGGCCGACCAGATCCACCGCAAGCTGCTCGCCCACCTGTTCTCCGGTCAGTACGACGCCATCGAGGTCCTCAAGCTCAAGCAGGTCGTGGACGTCCTTGAGGAGGCGGCGGACGCGTTCGAGCACGTCGCCAACACGGTGGAGACCATCGCCGTCAAGGAGTCCTGACCCCCGTGGACATGGCAGCACTCATCGCCGTCATCGGCGTTGCGTTCTTCTTCACGTACACCAACGGCTTCCACGACTCGGCGAACGCGATCGCCACGTCGGTCTCCACCCGGGCGCTCACTCCCCGGGCGGCGCTGGCGATGGCCGCGGTGATGAACCTGGCGGGCGCGTTCCTCGGCAGCGGCGTGGCGCACACCGTCTCCCAGGGGATCATCGAGACCCCCACCGGCAACCAGGGGATGGCGATCCTGTTCGCGGCCCTGGTCGGGGCGATCGCCTGGAACCTGGTCACCTGGTACTTCGGCCTCCCGTCCTCCTCCTCGCACGCGCTGTTCGGCGGCATGGTGGGCGCGGCCCTGGCCGGCGGCACCGAGGTGATCTGGAGCGGGGTCCTCGACAAGATCGTCATCCCGATGTTCGTCTCGCCGGTGGTCGGCCTGGTCGGCGGCTTCCTGGTGATGCTGGCGATCCTGTGGATCTTCCGCCGGGCCAACCCGCACCGGGCCAAGCGCAACTTCCGGGTCGCCCAGACCGCCTCGGCCGCCGCGATGGCCCTGGCGCACGGCCTCCAGGACGCCCAGAAGACCATGGGCATCGTGGTCATGGCACTGACCATCTCCGGCCACCAGTCCGGCAACGGCATTCCGGTCTGGGTGAAGATCTCCTGCGCGACGATGCTCTCGCTGGGCACCTACGCGGGCGGCTGGCGGATCATGCGGACGCTCGGCCGGAAGATCATCGAGCTGGACCCGCCGCAGGGCTTCGCCGCCGAGGCCACCTCCGCGACGGTCATGTACATCTCGTCGTTCGTCTTCAAGGCGCCGATCTCCACCACCCACGTGATCACCGCGGCGATCATGGGCGCGGGGGCCACCAAGCGGATCCGCGCGGTGCGCTGGGGCGTCGCGAAGAACATCGTGCTCGGCTGGTTCATCACGATGCCGGCGGCCGCCGTCGTCGCAGCGCTGATGTACTGGTTCGTCCACCTGTTCTGGGGCTGACGGCCCCGCAGGACGCGCGAACGGACAGGGCCCGCCCCCACATCTCGGGGGCGGGCCCTTTTCCATGTCCCGCGGCGGCACCGCCATGCAGCACCGCGGGACAGCTCGCGGTCCGTCACGCGTCCCGGCGCCTCGGCGCCGCCCGTGACGGGGCTCCGGTCTAGCCGAAGCGGCCGGAGATGTAGTCCTCGGTGGCCTGGACCTGCGGGTTGGAGAAGATCCGCTGGGTGTCGTCCAGCTCGACCAGCTTGCCCGGCTGGCCGACGCCGGCCAGGTTGAAGAAGGCGGTGCGGTCGCTGACGCGGGCCGCCTGCTGCATGTTGTGGGTCACGATGACGATGGTGAACTGCTCCTTGAGCTCGCCGATCAGGTCCTCGATGGCGAGGGTGGAGATCGGGTCGAGCGCGGAGCAGGGCTCGTCCATCAGCAGGACCTGGGGCTCGACCGCGATGGCGCGGGCGATGCACAGGCGCTGCTGCTGACCGCCGGAGAGGCCGGCCCCCGGCTTGTTCAGCCGGTTGTGGACCTCCTTCCAGAGGTTGGCGCCCTTCAGCGAACGCTCCACCACCTCGTCCAGCACGGACTTCTTCTTCACGCCGGAGAGCCGCAGACCCGCGATCACGTTGTCGTAGATCGACATGGTCGGGAAGGGGTTCGGGCGCTGGAAGACCATGCCGACCGAGCGGCGCACGGCGACCGGGTCGACGTTGGAGGCGTAGAGGTTCTCGTCGTCCAGGAGGACCTTGCCCTCGACCCGGGCGCCCGGGATCACCTCGTGCATCCGGTTCAGGGTCCGGAGGAAGGTGGACTTGCCGCAGCCGGACGGGCCGATGAAGGCGGTCACCGAGCGGGGCTCGATGCTCATCGAGATGTCCTCGATGGCCTTGGTGGTGCCGTAGTAGGCCGACAGTCCGCTGACGTCGATGCGCTTGGCCATGATCGTTGCTTCTCTCGTCTGTCTCGTACGTCAGTCGGTCGCTCAGTGCCCGCCCTTGGGCGAGCGCCAGCGTGCGATGCCCCGGGCGACGAGGTTGAGCCCCATCACGAAGGCGATCAGCACCAGCGCCGCGCCCCAGGCACGGGCGTAGCCGAAGTCGTTGTTGACCTGCGAGTACTGGGTCCAGATGTACATCGGCAGGGACTGCTGCGGTCCGTCGAACGGGTTGTTGTTGATGTAGTCGGCGCCGAACACCAGCATCATCACCGGGGCGGTCTCGCCCGTGATGCGGGCGACCGCGAGCATCACACCGGTGGTGATGCCGCCGATCGCGGTGGGGATGACGATCCGCAGGATGGTCTTCCACTTCGGCACGCCGAGCGCGTACGAGGCTTCGCGCAGCTCGTTCGGGACGAGCTTCAGCATCTCCTCGGTGGACCGGACCACGACCGGCATCATCAGGATCGCCAGCGCGAGGCTGCCCGAGAAGCCGGAGTAGCTGAAGCCCAGGGCGAGGTTCCAGAGCGAGAGGATGAACAGACCGGCGACGATCGACGGGATGCCCGTCATGACGTCGACGAAGAAGGTGACCGCCTTGGCGAGCGTGCCACGGCCGTACTCGACCAGGTAGACGGCGGTCAGCAGCCCGATCGGGGCCGCGATCGCGGTGGCCAGGGCGACCTGCTCCAGGGTGCCGATCAGCGCGTGGTAGATGCCGCCGCCGGGCCCGGACTGGATCACGCCCTTCATGGAGTGGCTCAGGAAGTTCCCGTCGACCACCCCGATGCCCTGCTGGACGGTGTAGAAGGTCAGGGCGACCAGGGGGACGACGGCCAGGATGAAGGCGACCCAGACCACCGAGGTGGCGAAGCGGTCCTTGGCCTGCCGGCGGCCCTCGACCCGGGCCGAGAGGACGTAGCTGATCAGGACGAAGAGCAGGGCCGAGATCAGGCCCCACTGGAGGTGGCTGGCCAGCCCGCCGGCCGCGCCGATCCCGCAGCCGAGGGCGATCGAGCCGACGGCCACGGCGGCCGGGGCCCACTTGGGCAGTCGGTTGGCGGTCAGCGGACGGCCGACCGGCCGGGCGTCCTCGATGACGGCGGTGACGGTCATGCGTTGGCCCCCGAGTACTCCTTGCGGCGGGCGATGATCAGTCGCGCGGCACCGTTCACCAGCAGGGTGATGACGAACAGGACGAGGCCGGAGGCCATCAGCGCGTTGCGGCCGTTGTCACCGGCCTCGGCGAACTTCAGCGCGATGTTCTGCGCGAAGGTGCCGCCGCCCGCGTCGAGGATGTGCGGCGACAGGACGTTGCTGGCGGAGAGCACCACCGCGACCGCGATGGTCTCGCCGAGCGCGCGGCCGAGGCCGAGCATCGAGGCCGAGATGATGCCGGGGCGGCCGAACGGCAGCACCGCGGTGCGGATCATCTCCCAGCGGGTCGCGCCGAGGGCGAGCGCCGCCTCCTCGTGCATCCGCGGCACCTGGCGGAACACCTCGCGGGAGACCGCGGTGATGATCGGCAGGACCATGATCGCCAGCAGGATGCCGACGGTGAACAGGTTGCGCGGGGTGCCGGTCCTGGTCTGGTCGAAGATGTACGTCCAGCCCAGGTACTCGTTGAGCCAGCTGGTCAGGCCGTCCATGTGCGGGACCAGGAAGAGCGCGCCCCAGAGGCCGTAGACGATGCTGGGGACGGCGGCGAGCAGGTCGACCAGGTAGGCGAACGGCTGGGCGATCCTGCGCGGCGCGTAGTGCGAGATGAACAGCGCGATCCCGATGGCCACCGGGACGGCGATCGCCATCGCGATGACGGCACTGACGATGGTGCCGAAGGCCAGGACGGCGATGCCGAAGACGGGCTTCGGGGCGTCCGGCGTCCACTCGAAGCTGGTGAGGAAGTTGCCCTCGTTGGTGGTCAGGGCCAGGACCGACCGCCAGGTCAGGAACGCGGCGATGGCGGCCATGACGACCAGCAGGAGGATGCCCGAGCCCCGGGCGAGGTTCATGAAGATCTTGTCGCCGACCCGGCTGTCGCGCGGCCGGCGTTCCCTGCCTCGCGGGGCGGCAGGGGAGGATGAAGTCATTGGTCTACTCCGGTCTGGTGGTGCCGCCCCGGAAGGGGGACGGCACCATGGCGGCGGTGCCCCGGACGTGGTGCTGGGTGTGGTCCGTTCCGGTGGGGCGGCCCCGGCCCCCCTCGCTCACGGGGCCGCTCCACCGGGGGTCCTGTCGGGTCAGGCCAGAGTGGCGATGACGCCGTTGACCTTGTCGGTCACGGCCTTCGGCAGCGGGACGTAGCCCTTCTCGCCGATGGCCTTCTGACCCGCGTCGCTGGCGGTGTAGGTCAGGAAGGACTTCAGGGTGTCGAGGGTCTCGGCCTTGTTGCCCTTGTCGCAGACGATCTCGTAGGTGACCAGGACCAGCGGGTAGGAACCCTCTTCCTTGGTCGCGTAGTCGAGCTTCAGCGCGAGGTCGCTGCCGGTGCCGGCGGCCTGCGCCTTGGCGATCGTGGAGGCGGCGTTCTCGGCGGTGGCCTCGACCGGCTTGGCGGCGCCCGTGTTGATCGCGGCGCTCTTCAGGCTGTTGGTCTGGGCGTAGGCCAGCTCGACGTAGCTGATCGAATTCTTGACCTGCTTCACCTGGGCCGAGACACCGGCGCTGCCGTTGGCCGACTGGCCGCCCTTGCCCGCCCAGGCCTTGCCGGCCGGGTAGGACCAGGCGCCGCCGCCGGCGGCGGCGAAGTACTTGGTCAGGTTCTCGGTGGTGCCGGCGTCGTCCGAGCGGTGGAAGGTCTGGATCTCGGTGTCCGGCAGCTTGGCGCCCGGGTTCAGGGCCGCGATCGCCGGGTCGTTCCACTTGGTGATCTGCGAGTCGAAGATCTTGGCGGAGGTCGGGCCGTCCAGGACCAGGTTGTCGACACCGTCGACGTTGTAGACCAGCGAGATCAGACCGCCGACCATCGGCAGGTCGATGCCCTGGCCGCCGGTGCAGACCGCCTTGGAGGCGTCGACCTCGGCCGGCTTCAGGGCCGAGTCGGAGCCGGCGAACTGGATCTTGCCCTGGTTGAACTGCTGGATGCCGGCACCGGAGCCGCCACCCTGGTAGTTGATGGTGCTGCCGGAGCAGGCGGCGGCGAAGCTGGTCTTCCAGACGTCCATCGCCGCGCCCTGCGCGGTCGAACCGGCGGCGATCAGCGAACCGGCCTTGCCACAGTTGATCGCGGCGGCGGGCGCGGCGGAACCGCCGGAGCCACCGGACGCGGTCGTGTTGTTGTTGTTGTCCGACCCGCAGGCGGCGAGCGACAGCGAGCTGACGAGCGCCATGGCACCGATCGCGAGGGCCTTGGAGCGGCCGTTCCGCTGGAGCTTCACAGGGGTGTCCCTTTCTGTGGCATTGCCCTTGCGCGGGCCGTACGGCTACGGCGGCCCAGCACGGGTTTTGCTGTGGTCCGGGGCCCGTTCGGCCCTCCGGTGGTCCCGAAGTTAGGCCGGGTAAGTGACACGACAGCCGGTCGCAAGTGAACGGGGAGTGAACCTCGAACGGATGACAGGAAACTACGTCAGGTAGTAACGGTTGCGTCACGGCAAGGGCGCGGGAAGATCACTTCCACCGTTCCTTCACCGGTGCCGCCCCGGCCGCCCGCACCGGCTTCGCCCCCAGGAGCGCCAGCAGCGCGTCGATCAGCGACCGGTCGTGGTCGTGGGTGAGCCGGGCCCGCGCCTTCCCGGCCGGCAGCCACTCCAGCCGGTCCACCTCCCGGTTGGGCCGGAAGGAGCCGCTGGAGGGCACCGCCGCCCAGTAGCGGACCTCCTTGGGACGGCCCTGCACCCGGTAGTGCCGGGTGGGCAGCTCCGGGCCCAGCAGGCAGCGGAACCCGGTCTCCTCCCGGACCTCGCGCAGCGCCGCGTCGACCACGCCCTCACCGGCTTCGAGCTTGCCCTTCGGCAGGCTCCAGTCGTCGTACTTGGGCCGGTGGATCACCGCGATCCGCGGCCGCCCCAGCCGGCCGCTCTTCTTCGGCCGTCCCGGCAGCCACAGCACCGCGCCCGCCGCCAGCACCACCGGGGCGTGCCCCGCCCCGGTCACGGCCCCCGTCGCCGCCCGGCCGGCGGGCGGGCGCTCGCCCATCTCAGACCGTCCCGGCCGCGGCGGAGTGCCCCCAGGCGTCGGTCGGGACGAGCTCCAGCCAGCCGTCCGGGCCGGGCGGCAGGTCGGGCCAGCGGAGGCCGACGGCGTACCGCGCGGACTCCACCTCCAGCCGCTGGTCGGCGTGCACCACCCCCAGCACGTACGCGGTCGCCGGGGTGATCCGCGGGGTGCGCGCCGCGGTGGCGGCGGTGACGGCGGCGTCCGCCGCCTCCTGCTGCCGGGCCAGCACCAGGTCCAGCCCGTCCAGCTCGGAGGAGGCGCGGCCGCACACCTCCAGTGCGTACCGGGCCCGCTTCACCAGGATCCGCATCCGGGCCCAGGGCGCGTCGTCGGCCGCCAGCGCGGTGTCCGCGTCGGTCGCCCCGCGGGACGCCGGAACCGTGCCCAGCCGGCGCAGCCCGTCCCCGCCGTACGGCGTCGCGGCCCGCCGCAGCGGCAGCTGCTGGGCGCCCGCGGTCAGCGCGGCGAAGGCGGCGGCGGCCTGCGGCAGCAGCACCGCGGGGGCCCGGCCGCCCGCCGACTCCAGCAGCGGGGCGTCGCCGACCAGCAGGGTCATCCGGTCCGCCAGCGCGTGCAGCCGGGCGGAGCGGAGCTCCTGGAGCACCGTGGAGTGCGCCCTGGTCCGGGCCAGGGTCAGCTGCCGGTCCAGCAGCGCCCGCGCCTTGGGGGCGCCCACGTGGCCGGCCAGCATGCCCGTCCCGTCCGGGTCGGTGCCGCTCAGCGAGTCCAGCGCGCCCAGCAGCCGGGCCGAGCGGCGGACGTAGCCGGGCTCCAGCGCCAGCAGGTTGAGCAGCCAGCGCAGCTCGGTGCGCGACTCCTGCGCCCAGGTCTGCTCGAAGACCGAGCCGAAGGTGTGCAGCAGCCCGCCGACCCGCCGGACGGCCCGCAGCAGGTCCGAGGTGCCGGCCGACGGGACGACCGAGGCCGTCCCGGGTCTGGCGCCGACCTCGCCCACCGCCAGCGGCAGCGCGCGCAGGAAGGCGCCGGCCTGGGCGGTGAGGTGGTGGGAAAGGATGTCCCCGGCGGTCGCTGTGGAGGCCGCCTGGGCCGTCATCGGCGCTTCGGTCATGGCGTGGTAGATCCCCGTTCCTCCGAGGTGCTCCCCCGGAGCTGGTGGCCGACCGCCGGGACAGGTCCCCTTGCCGTCCCGGCGGCTTCGCATCAGTGGACGCGTCAGCGCGAGGTCGCGGCCCGGCGGCGCTGGCGCGAGTCGATCAGCAGGTCCTGGACGTGTCGCAGCGGACGGTCCTCGACGTCCTGCGAGTGGCGGGTCCACGCGCCGTCCGGCCCCAGGTGCCAGGACTCGGTCTCGTCCGACACCCCGAGGTCGATCAGCCCGGACAGCTCGGCGCGGTGCGCCGGATCGGTGATCCGCATCAGCGCCTCGATCCGGCGGTCCAGGTTGCGGTGCATCATGTCGGCGCTGCCGATCCAGACCTCCGGATCGCCGTTGTTGCCGAACACGAAGATCCGGGAGTGCTCCAGGAAGCGGCCCAGGATGCTGCGGACCCGGATGTTCTCGCTCAGCCCCGGCACGCCCGGGCGGATCGCGCAGATCCCGCGCACCCAGACGTCCACCGGCACACCGGCCTGGGAGGCCCGGTACAGCGCGTCGATCACGGCCTCGTCGACGATCGAGTTGACCTTGAGCTTCACGTAGGCCGGGCGGCCCGCCCGGTGGTGGGCGATCTCGTTGTGGATCCGTGAGACCAGCCCGTCGCGCAGGCCGCGCGGGGCGGTCAGCAGGCGGCGGTAGGACTCGCGGCGCGAGTAGCCGGAGAGCCGGTTGAACAGGTCCGAGAGGTCCGCGCCGACCTGCGGGTCGGAGGTGAGCAGGCCGAGGTCCTCGTACAGCCGGGCCGTCTTCGGGTGGTAGTTGCCGGTGCCGACGTGCGAGTAGCGGCGCAGGGTGTCGCCCTCCTGCCGGACCACCAGCGAGAGCTTGCAGTGCGTCTTCAGCCCGACCAGGCCGTACACCACGTGACAGCCGGCCTCCTCCAGCTTGCGGGCCCACTTGATGTTGGCCTGCTCGTCGAAGCGCGCCTTGATCTCCACCAGCACCAGCACCTGCTTGCCGGACTCGGCCGCGTCGATCAGCGCGTCGACGATCGGCGAGTCGCCGGAGGTGCGGTACAGGGTCTGCTTGATCGCCAGCACGTCCGGGTCCCCGGCGGCCTGCTCCAGGAAGGCCTGAACCGAGGTGGAGAAGCTGTCGTAGGGGTGGTGCAGCAGGACGTCGCGCTCGCGCATCGCGGCGAAGATGTCCGGCTGGGAGGCCGACTCGACGTCGGTCAGCCCCCGGGCCGTGCCGGCCACGAACTTCGGGTACTTGAGCTCCGGGCGGTCCAGCTCGGCGATCCCGAACAGCCCGGTCAGGTCCAGCGGCCCGGGCAGCGGGAAGACCTCGGCCTCGGTGATGTTCAGCTCCCGCACCAGCAGGTCCAGGATGTACGGGTCGATCGACTCCTCGACCTCCAGCCGGACCGGCGGGCCGAAGCGCCGCCGCATCAGCTCCTTCTCCAGGGCCTTGAGGATGTTCTCGGTGTCGTCCTCCTCCACCTCCAGGTCCTCGTTGCGGGTGACGCGGAAGGCGTGGTGGGCCAGCACCTCCATCCCCGGGAAGAGTTCCTCCAGGTGGGCGCCCATGACGTCCTCCAGCGGGACGTACCGCTGGGGCGAGGCCTCCAGGAAGCGGGCCAGCGACTGCGGCACCTTGACGCGCGCGAAGTGCTTGTGGCCGGACACCGGGTTGCGCACCACGACGGCCAGGTTGAGCGAGAGTCCCGATATGTACGGGAAGGGGTGCGCCGGGTCGACGGCCAGCGGGGTCAGGACGGGAAAGATCTTCTGCCGGAACAGCGTGTGCAGCCGGGCTTGCTCCTTCTCCGCCAGCTCCGACCAGCGGACCACCTCGATCCCCTCGCCGGCGAGGTCCGGCAGCACCTCCTGCTGGAAGGCCGCGGCGTGGCGCGCCATCAGCTCGCGCGAGCGGGTCCAGATCAGGTCCAGCACCTCGCGCGGCTGGAGGCCGGACGCGCTGCGCTGGGCGACTCCGGTGGCGATCCGGCGCTTGAGGCCGGCCACCCGGACCATGAAGAACTCGTCCAGGTTGCTCGCGAAGATCGCCAGGAACTTCGCCCGCTCCAGCAACGGGATGCCCGGGTCCTCGGCCAGTTCCAGGACCCGTTCGTTGAACGCCAGCCAACTGCGCTCGCGGTCCAGGAAGCGGCCCTGCGGCAGTGCTTCGAACTCCTCCTCGTCCGTGGCCGGCAGCTCCGGCGGAATACCCAGCGCGCCGGACATCCGGGCCGTAGGTGACAGCGGGGCAGAGACGGGGCGGGGGATGCTCATGGGCTCCAGCTCCTCCAGCAGCAGGACGGCGTCCGGACGCGAATGGCTCTGCGGGCCGTCGCCCTCGCCCCGGGCCGGACCCGGGGACAGCACCCACCCTCCCGGTGCGGTCCGTACAGGACCGGCCGGTGCGTGGCGGTCGACTCTGCACGAGCGAGACACTACGGACTTCATCCTGTGATCTTCGCGGCAGCAATTGAATCCACGGTAAACACCGCATGGCCAGGAGGAAAGCTGAGTCGGTCGGAGCAAGGGGCGTCGCCGTCCCGTCCCTCGCCCGCGACCGCTCGCGGGGCCGTCCCGGCCGCGTTCGACGCCGCCGGAGGACCGGGGAGTCCGGTGCGCGGACGCCCCGGGGGCCCGACTAGGCCGACCGGTTCGTCCGGTACTGGGCTCGGTACATGAGGTCCACCTCGTGAACGGCGAATCCCAATCGTTCATATACCCGCACGGCGGCCGGATTGTCGGCGTCGACGTAGAGAAGCACGGTGTCCAGCCCGCGCTCCCCGGTGCCGGTGCCGGTCAGGTGGCGCAGGCCCGCCGCGGTCAGCGCACGGCCGAGACCGCTGCCCTGCTCGGCCGGGTCCACCCCGACCACGTACACCTCGCCGAGCTCGGGCTCGGTGGCGGTGGCCGGGTGCACCTTGGTCCAGTGGAAGCCGACCACCCTGCCGTCGCGGGTCGCGAGGAAGAAGCCGGCCGGGTCGAACCACGGCTCGGCGATCCGCTCGGCCAGGTCCTGCCCGGTCCAGGCGCCCTGCTCGGGGTGGTGGGCGAAGGCCAGGGCGTTCAGCCGCAGCCACTCGGCGTCGTCCTCCCCCGGGCGGAAGGTCCGGAGCTCGATGCCCTCGGGAACGGCCACCTCCTCGGTCTGCCGACCGGTGCGGCGCATCTGCCGCAGCTCGCGGACCAGCTCGGCGCCGTACGCCCCGGCCAGGTGCCGGGCCGCCGGGTGGCCGCCGTGCACCCAGAAGTCCACCGCGTCGCGCCCCGCCCGGTGGGCCTGCTCCAGGACCGCGTCCACCAGCGGGCGGGCCAGGCCGCGACCGCGGGCGGCCGGGTCGACCACCAGCTCGGCGGCGGGGTTGGCCGCCGGGTTCTCCGGCACCTCGAGCTGGCCGTAGCCGAGGACGGCGCCGCTCCCGGTCCCGGATTCGGTCTTGGTGTCGGTGTCGGTGTCGGTGTCGGTCCCGGTCTCGACGAGGTGGATCACACCCGGCCGCGGGATCTCCGCGTTCCGCAACCGAAGCCGGCCCTGCTCGGACACGGCGGCCCGGCCGTCCACCGCCTGGGCCGCCGCCAGAACACGCAGGGAACCGTCGCGCTGCTCGGGCCGGAGCACATCGTCCGCAATGACCGCTGTCTGATCGTCCATGCCCAGACGATACGTCACCGGAAATGCGAAAAGCCCCTGATCCGAGTGGATCAGGGGCTTTTCTGAATAATTGTTCGGCGGCGTCCTACTCTCCCACAGGGTCCCCCCTGC
>NZ_JBHXTL010000077.1:0-48635 GCF_042677365.1 Kitasatospora sp. NPDC127116 | reverse complement strand
TTTGTTTGTTTTTATTTTGTTTGGGGGTTGGGGGTGGGGGTGGCTGCTGGCCGCCGCCCCCCCCGCCCCCGGCCGTGATCCGTCCGTCCCGGCTCAGCGCCGCCCGGAGCGCCGGTCGCCCGAGCCGCCGTCGCCACCGCCGGTCAGGCCCGCGCGGCGCAGCGCGTCCGCCATGGCGCTGTTGGCGGGCGCACCGCCGCCGGAGCCGCCCCGGTCGTTGCCCCGGTCACCGCTCCCGCGCCGGTCCTGGCCGCCACGGCCGCCCTGACCGCCCTGGTTGCCCTGACCGCCGCCGCGGCGCTCCTGGCGCGGCGGGCGGCCCTGGCGGTCGCCCCGGTCGCCCCGGTCACCGCGGTCGCCGCCGCGCTCGCGCCCGACCTCGTCGTCCAGCCGCAGGGTCAGCCCGATCCGCTTGCGCGGCACGTCCACCGTGAGCACCCGGACCTTGACGATGTCGCCGGGCTTGACCACCTCGCGCGGGTCCTTGACGAAGTTCTTCGACAGCGCCGAGACGTGCACCAGCCCGTCCTGGTGGACGCCCACGTCCACGAAGGCGCCGAAGGCGGCCACATTGGTGACCACGCCCTCCAGCACCATGCCGACCTCCAGGTCGCCGATCTTGTCGACGCCCTCCTTGAAGGTCGCGGTGCGGAAGGCCGGGCGCGGGTCGCGGCCCGGCTTGTCCAGCTCGCCGAGGATGTCGGTGACGGTCGGGACGCCGAAGGTGTCGTCGGCGAAGTCCGCCGGACGCAGCGCCCGCAGCCGCTCGCCGTTGCCGATCAGCTCGCGCAGCTCCCCGCCGGTGGCGGCCAGGATCCGGCGCACCACCGGGTAGGCCTCGGGGTGCACGCTGGAGGCGTCCAGCGGGTCCGCGCCCCCGGGGATGCGCAGGAAGCCGGCGCACTGCTCGAAGGCCTTGGGGCCGAGCCGGGAGACGTCCTTGAGCTGCTTGCGGGTACGGAACGGGCCGTTGGCGTCGCGGTGCGCCACGATGTTGTCGGCCAGCGTGCCGGTGATCCCGGAGACCCGGGTGAGCAGCGGGGCCGAGGCGGTGTTGACGTCCACGCCGACGGCGTTGACGCAGTCCTCGACCACGGCGTCCAGGGAGCGGGAGAGCTTCACCTCGCTCAGGTCGTGCTGGTACTGGCCGACGCCGATCGACTTGGGGTCGATCTTGACCAGCTCGGCCAGCGGGTCCTGGAGCCGGCGGGCGATCGAGACCGCGCCGCGGATCGACACGTCCAGCTCCGGCAGCTCCTGCGAGGCGAACGCGGAGGCCGAGTACACCGAGGCGCCGGCCTCGCTGACCATCGCCTTGGTGAGCTTCAGCTCGGGGTGGCGCCCCAGCAGGTCCTCGGCGAGCTTGTCGGTCTCCCGGGAGGCGGTGCCGTTGCCGATCGCGACCAGGTCGACGCCGTGCTTCGCCGCCAGCGCGGCCAGGGTGGCCAGGGCCGCGTCCCACTTGTTGGCGGGCTGGTGCGGGTAGATCGTGTCGTACGCGACGACCTTGCCGGTGGCGTCCACCACGGCGACCTTCACGCCGGTGCGGAAGCCCGGGTCCAGGCCCATGGTGGCGCGGGTGCCGGCCGGGGCGGCGAGCAGCAGGTCGCGCAGGTTGGCGGCGAAGACCCGCACCGCCTCCTCCTCGGCCTCGGCGCGCAGCCGGGCGCGCAGGTCGATGCCGAGCCGGACCAGGATGCGGGTGCGCCAGGCCCAGCGGACGGTGTCGCCGAGCCACTTGTCGGCCGGGCGGCCGCGGTCCGCGATGCCGAAGCGGGCGGAGATGCGCTGCTCGTAGTCGTTCCCGCCGGGCAGGTCGCCCTCGGACTCGCCGTCGTACGGGGAGAGGTCGAGGTCGAGCACCTCCTCCTTCTCGCCGCGCAGCATCGCCAGGATGCGGTGCGAGGGGAGCCTGGTGTACGGCTCGGCGAAGTCGAAGTAGTCGGCGAACTTGGCGCCGTCGCCCTCCTTGCCGTCGCGGACCCGGGCGACCAGCCGGCCGCGGGTCCACATCCGCTCGCGCAGCGAGCCGACCAGGTCGGCGTCCTCGCCGAAGCGCTCGACCAGGATCGCCCGGGCGCCCTCCAGCGCGGCGGGGCCGTCCGCGACCGACTCGTTCAGGTACCGCGCGGCCAGCGCGGCCGGGTCCTGGCCCGGGTCGGCCAGCAGGGTGTCGGCGAGCGGCTCCAGGCCGGCCTCGCGGGCGATCTGCGCCTTGGTGCGCCGCTTCGGCTTGAACGGCAGGTAGATGTCCTCCAGCCGGGCCTTGGAGTCAGCGGCGAGCACCCGGGCCCGCAGCGCGTCGTCCAGCTTGCCCTGGGCCTCGATCGACTCCAGGACGGCCGCCCGGCGGTCCTCCAGTTCGCGCAGGTAGCGCAGCCGCTCCTCCAGGGCGCGCAGCTGGGCGTCGTCGAGGGAACCGGTGACCTCCTTGCGGTAGCGGGCCACGAAGGGGACGGTCGAGCCGCCGTCGAGCAGGTCGACGGCAGCCTTCACCTGCCCCTCGCGGACACCCAGCTCCTCGGCAATCTTCCGCTCGATCGCCTGCTGGGCCTGCCGGGCCACCTGTTCGACTGCCGTGGTCACGAAGCCGGTCACCTTCTCCATCAGTGCTTGCGCCGTACGCCCTGCATTCTGGCAGGTGCCGACGACGACGCCCGGCCGCACCCGGGACGGCCGGGCGTGGCGCGCCGTCCGGTGCCGTGCCGGGCGGCTCCACCGAGGCTTGAGCGGGGCCCAGTTGCCGCTTCCTAGGCTGGCGGGCATGGACACTCTGGATGCCGCCGCCGAGTTGGAGCGGCTCGCCGCCGCCAAGTACCTGCTGTTCACCACGTACCGGAGGAACGGCACTCCGGTCGCCACCCCGGTGTGGGTCGCGCGCGACGGTGACGCGCTGGTCTTCACCACCGTCACGAAGACGGGCAAGGTCAAGCGCCTGCGCAACCGTTCGGACGTGCTGGTCGGGCCGAGCGACATCCGCGGGAACCTGCTCGGCGCCCAGGTGCCGGCCGCCGCGGTGCTGGACCCGGACCGGGCGCCCGCCTACCGGAAGCTGCTGCGGCGCAAGTACGGGCTGCTGTGCGCGGTGGCGCTGACCGCCAACGTGCTGCGCTTCGGCAAGGGCGGCACCATCGGGGTGCGGGTCACCTTCGACTGATCGTCCGCCGATCGCTTTCGAATGGCCTTCGGAATGTGCGCAGTTCGGGAATCGGGCTGAACGGTAACGACCAGCGCTGTACGCTGCCGGGCATGTGCGCTGCCACCCGGATGCACCCCGACGGGCCGGTGGTCGACGCGGCCCTGGTCCGTCGGCTGATCTCCGTCCAGTTCCCGCAGTGGGAGCGCCTTCCGATCACCCCGGTCCCCGCCCCCGGGGCGGACAACGCGATGTTCCGCCTCGGGCCCGAACTCGCCGTCCGGCTGCCCCGGGTGGAGTGGGCCGCCGGGGGCCTGCGGCGGGAGCAGCAGTGGCTGTCCCGGCTGGCGCCGCGACTGCCGCTGCCCGTCCCGGCGCCGCTCGCGGTCGGCCGGCCCGCCGCCGGCTACCCGTGGGAGTGGTCGGTGCTGCACTGGCTGGACGGCGCCAACCCGGCCGTCAACGCGCTGGCCGCGCCCCAGGCCCTGGCCCGCGACCTGGCCGGCTTCGTCAACGCGCTGCGCGCCGTCGACCCGGCCGGCGCCCCGCCCTCCCAGCGCAGCGCCCCGCTCGCCTCCCGGGACGGCGCCACCCGCGCGGCCATCGCCCAGCTCTCCGGCTCGATCGACACGGGCGCCGCAACCGCCCTGTGGGACAAGGCGCTTCGGCTGCCCGAGTACGCCGGCCCGCCGGTCTGGATGCACGGCGACCTCACCCCGGGCAATCTGCTGCTCGCCCCCACCGGGCGGCTCTCCGCCGTCATCGACTTCGCCCTGATGGGCGTCGGCGACCCGACCGCCGACCTGATCGTCGCCTGGAACCTGCTGCCCGCCGCCGCCCGTCCGGCCTTCCGCACCGCCCTGCGCGCGGACGAGGCGATGTGGGCCCGCGGCCGCGCCTGGGCGTTCTCCATCGCCCTGGTGACGATCCCGTACTACCGCCACACCGACCAGGCGCTGACCGCCAACGCCCGCCACGTCGTCCGCGAGGTGCTCGCCGACCGCGGTGTCTAGGGGCGTCCGCCGTACGCGGTGGCGGCCCTCCCGGGCCGGGACACGCCCGCCGGAGGACCGGGTCCAAAACCTGTCCCGGTCAATCCCCGCTGCTAGCCTGAGGCGCATGACGGGACTGCGGGAGCTGAAGAAGGAGCGGACCCGGCGGGCCATCTCCGAGGCGGCCATCGCGCTGTTCCTGGAGCACGGCTTCGACCGGGTGTCGGTGGCCGACGTCGCGGCCGCCGCCGAGGTCTCCAAACCGACGCTGTTCTCCTACTTCCCCACCAAGGAGGACCTGGTCGTCCACCGCTTCGCCGACCACCAGGAGCAGGCCGCCGAGGTGGTCCGCGCCCGGCCGCCCGGCGAACCGGTGCTCGACGCGCTGCTGCGGGACTTCCTGGCCGGGCTCACCCGGCGCGACCCGGTCACCGGCCTCAACGACCACCCCGCGGTGCTCGCCTTCACCGGCCTGGTCCACGGCACCCCCAGCCTGGCCGCCCGGGTCGGCGAGTACGTGGCCCGCGCCGAGCAGTCGCTGGCCGAGGCACTGCGCGCGAGCCCCGGCCTGCCCGGGCCGCAGGAGCTCACCGCCACCCTGCTCGCCGCCCAGGTCACCGCCACCCAGCGGGTCCTCGCCCTGCACAACTGGCGCCGCATCCGGGACGGCCGCACCGCCGACGAGCTGTACGCCGAGGCCGTCGGGGACGCCACCGGCGCCTTCGGCCTGCTCGCCCACGGCTACGGCCCACCCCCCGGCGAGCGGCCCGCCGCTGACTAGAGTGCGCGCATGACGACTCGTCACCACTCCTTCGATGCCCTGCACAACTTCCGCGACCTGGGCGGCTACGCGGCCGCCGGCGGACGCTCCGTCCGGTGGGGGCTGCTGTACCGCTCCGACTCGCTCGGCAAGCTCGACTCCCCCGCGGACCTCGACCGGCTGCACGCCCTCGGCGTGCGGACCGTGATCGACCTGCGCTACCCCTGGGAGATCGCCGCCAAGGGCCGGGTGCCCGCGTTCGAGGGCCTGGAGTACCACAACCTCTCGATCGAGCACCGCCCGTACGACCAGGCCGAGATCGACCCGGAGCTCGACCCGTGGCGCTACCTCGCCGACCGCTTCGCCGAGGTCGCCGAGGACGGGGTGAAGGAGATCCGCCAGACCCTGGACGTGATCACGGCCGCCGACGCCCCGGTGGTCTTCCACTGCGCCTCCGGCAAGGACCGCACCGGGCTGATCGCCGCCCTGCTGCTCACCCTGCTCGGCGCCGGCGAGGACGACATCGCCGCCGACTTCGCCCTCACCGAGCTCGCCACCCCGCACTTCGTCGCCGACTGGCACGCCGCCCACCCCGGCCGCACCCTGCGCTGGCCCGCCTTCGGGCGCGCCCCGGAGGCCGTCATCCGGCTCACCCTCGCCGGCCTCGCCGACCGCTACGGCTCGGTCGAGGCCTACCTCACCGGCACCCTCGGCATCGACCGGGAGCAGACCGCCGCTCTGCGCGCCCGCCTGCTGACCGGCTGAGCCCCGCCTCCCCGCGCGGGAAGTCGGCCGGCCCGCCGGGGCTTCCGGAGATGTCGGAGACGCCCTAGCGTCGGCGTCCGCCCCGGGCGGGGCGGCTGCCGCCCTTGCCGGAGCGGGGCCCGGCCCCTCCTCCGGCCCGGCCGCCGGCCGCCGGGGCCGGGGCGGTCTCGGGCCAGTGGGCGGGCCGGGTGAGGCCGTCCGGGAGGCGGGTGGTGGCGTCGCCGCGGGCGGCGTTGAGCTGGGCCTGGGTGAGGAAGAGGGCCGTGCCGAGGTCCGCGCCGGCCAGGTCGGCGTCCCGCAGGTCGGCGCCGACCAGGTCGGCGAGGCGCAGGTCCGCGCCGGAGAGGTCGGCCGCGACGAGCAGGGCGCCGCGCAGGTTGGCCCCCCGCAGGTCGGCGCCGCGCAGGCGGGCACCGAAGAGGTCGGCGCCCCGGAGCTCGCGGCGGCGCGGGACGGCGGCGCGGACCAGTTCACCGGCGCGCAGCAGCAGCTCGCTGACCCGCTGCCGGTGGGCCGGGACGTCGACGGCGAGGATCTCCTCGGGGGTGCCGCCGGCCAGCCGGTCGGTCTGCGCCAGCGCCTGCCGCAGTTCGTCGTGGACGGGAGCGGCGGCGGCGAAGGTGAGCGCCTCGGTGAGGTAGCGGAGCAGCTCGTGCAGCTGCCGCACGACCGGGAAGACGTCGAACATCGCCTTGGCGCTGTCCGGTTCCTCGCGCCAGCTGCGGCCGCCGAAGGTCACCTGGGAGACCCGCTGCCCGGCGCCGAAGCAGTCGTAGACCGTGCAGCCCTGGAAGCCCCGGTCGCGCAGCTGGGCGTGGATGCCGCAGCGGAAGTCGGTCCGGAGGTTGTGGCAGGCGCTGCCGGCCGCCTTGTTCATGGCGAAGTCGCTGCCGGCGGCGAACGGCAGCGCGACGCAGCAGAGGCCGAAGCAGCTGCCGCAGTCGGATTCCAGCGGGGTCGGCGCGGCCGCCGTGGGGTCCTGCGGCGGCTCGGTCTCGCGCACGTTCCGGGGTCCTTCCAGCAGTCGGCGCCGGGCGGCGCCGTGAACCCGGAAATCCTACTGGCCCGACGACCCTCGCTGCCGGTAAGCTGTGCACTGCCTTTGAGACCATTACACACGGGGGTGGGCGACATGCGGGAACCGGACACCAGGGACCTGGTCCGGATGTGGATCTCCGGCTGGGCCGTCTCGCGCGGCTCCGCCGAGCCGGTGGACCAGCCCTGGGGCTGGAGCATCGACGTCGGCGCGCCGGCCGGCGAGGTGGGCCGGCACGTGCTGCCGGAACCGACCGAGGCCGACGTCCGCAAGCTCGCCGAGACCGTCACCGCGCCGACCACCTGGCTGAAGCTGTTCGCCGAGGACGCCACGGTGCGCCCCTGGCTGGACGAGCGGTGGCGCCTGGACGCGCCGGGCTTCCTGATGAGCGTGCCGCTCGCCGCCGAGCGGCCCGAGGTCCCGGCCGGGTACACCGTGACCGCCTGGGAGCGGGGCGGGGTCCTCCGGGCGCTGGTGCGCACCGGGGACGGGCACCTCGCCGCGCGCGGCCAGGCGGGCCTGGCCGGCCCGGTGGCCGTACCGGACCAGATCACCACCGTGCCCGAGCACCGCCGCCGGGGCCTGGGCGTCCTGGTGATGCGAACGCTCCAGTCCGCCGCGCACGAGCGGGGCGCGCACACCGGCGTACTGGTCGGCACGCCGGAGGGACGGGCGCTCTACGAGGCGATGGGCTGGACCACCCACGCCCCGATGGCGAGCCTGGTCCTCGACGCGCCGGGCGCCGGCGCCGGGGAGTAGCGGGCCTCAGCGGTACGGCAGCAGCTCCGGCCGCTTCGCCGGGCGGCCGTCGCCGGAGGAGCGGCCGGTGAGGCGGCGGCCGATCCACGGGCCGACGTGGGTGCCCAGCCAGCGGGCGTCCTCGCGCAGCCGCTCGGCGCGCCCGGCCGGGGCGGCGGCGGGCAGCGGGGCGCGCCAGTCGAAGGCCGCGGGGCGGCCGAGCGCCTCCAGCACTCCCGCGGCGACCCGGCGGTGACCCTCGGGCGAGAGGTGCAGGCGGTCCTCGGCCCACAGCCGGCGGTCGTCGAAGCAGGGCGCGGAGAACAGGTCGACCACGGCGAAGCCGTCCTGCCGGCCCAGCTCCTGGACGAAGGCCTTCATCCGCAGGATGGCGGGCAGCAGCCGGGCGCTGCCGGCCATGCGCCGGGTGGGGTCGGTGCTGGTGAACAGCACGACGGTGGCGCCGGTGGCGCGCAGCCCGGCGGCGCAGCGACCGAGCAGCCGCTCCACCGCGTCGATGTCGCAGCCGGGGCGCAGCACGTCGTTGAGGCCGCCGGCCAGGGTGACCAGCTCGGCCCCCATCGCGGTGGCGGCGGCGAGCTGCTCGTCGTGGATCTGGCCGATGAGCTTGCCGCGGACGGCGAGGTTGGCGTACCGGAAGCCGGCCTCCGGGGGCTGCGCGTCGGTGCGCTCGGCGGCCAGTGCCGAGGCGACCCGGTCGGCCCAGCCCCGGTAGTGGCCGTCCGGCAGCAGGTCGTCGCCCATGCCCTCGGTGAAGGAGTCGCCGACGGCGACATAGCTGCGGTAGGGGGTGGGCACGGGCTGGCCTCCGCTCTCCTGGAACGACTCCGGCGGTCCGACGATCGTACGTGCGTGCCCGTCCGGGGCGGCGACGGGCCCCGGCGCTCATCGCACGCCGATCGTTCGTTTATCGGCCCGGGACACTCTGAGGGCACACGGGGCGGCGGTCGGCGACGGGGGCCTTGCCGCCGCCCCGTCCGGGTGACCGGGCACGCCCGCGGTCGTCAGCCGGCCGCGACCGCCGCCGGCTCCTCCGCCACGCGGGGCGTGAACCAGTGCTCGCGCACGGCGTCGGTGGGCCGCTGCTCGCCGAGGGCGGCCAGCCCCCACTGCCCCAGCGCCTCGACGACCGGCCGCAGTTCACGGCCCCGCCCGGTCAGTTCGTAGACCGTCGCATTGGCGGGCCGCTCCAGCCGGCGGCGGGTCACCAGCTCCTCCGCCTCCAACTGCTTGAGCCGGGCGGCCAGGATGTCGGTGGAGACGCCGGGCAGGTCGGCGTGCAGGTCGGTGTAGCGGCGCGGGCCGCCGAGCAGCTCACGGACGATCAGGAGGCTCCAGCGCTCCCCCACCGCGTCCAGGGCGCGGGCGACGGCGCAGTACTGGTCGTAGCTTCGGCGTGACATGTGGATCAGCATAGCCAAGAGGTTGGACTTTCCAAGTACACACTTGGTAGAACAAAGCTGAAGCAACGGAGCGGTGGTGACGGTCGGGAGGCCGCAGATGGAGTTTCGACAGTCCAGCAAGCTGAATGACGTGTGCTACGAGATCCGGGGCCCGGTGGTCGACCAGGCCAACGCCCTGGAGGAGGCCGGGCACAGCGTGCTGCGGCTGAACACCGGGAACCCGGCCCCGTTCGGCTTCGAGGCGCCCGAGGAGATCATCCAGGACATCATCCGCAACCTGCCCAAGGCGCACGGCTACAGCGACTCGCGCGGCATCCTGCCGGCCCGCCGGGCGGTGGTGCAGTACTACCAGCAGCGCGGGGTCCAGGGCGTCAGCGTCAACGACGTCTACCTCGGCAACGGCGTCTCCGAACTGATCCAGATGGCCGTCACCGCGCTGGTGGACGACGGCGACGAGGTCCTCGTGCCGATGCCCGACTACCCGCTCTGGACGGCCGCGGTCCGGCTGGCCGGCGGCAAGGCCGTGCACTACCTGTGCGACGAAGAGGCCGAGTGGTACCCGGACCTGGACGACATCGCCGCCAGGATCACCGCCCGCACCAAGGCGATCGTCGTCATCAACCCCAACAACCCCACCGGCGCCGTCTACCCGAAGGAACTGCTGGAGGGCATCCTCGACCTGGCCCGCCGCCACCACCTGATGGTGCTGGCCGACGAGATCTACGACAAGATCCTCTACGACGGCACCGAGCACCACTGCCTGGCCGCCCTGGCCGACGACGTGCTGACCCTCACCTTCAACGGCCTCTCCAAGTCCTACCGGGTGGCCGGCTTCCGCAGCGGCTGGCTGGTCGTCTCCGGCCCCCGGCAGCACGCCACCGACTACCTGGAGGGCCTGACCATGCTCTCCGGCATGCGGCTGTGCCCCAACGTGCCCGCCCAGTACGCCGTGCAGGCGGCACTCGGCGGCCACCAGTCCATCAACGACCTGGTGCTGCCCGGCGGCCGGCTCACCGAGCAGCGCGACATCGCCGTCAAGGCGCTCAACGAGATCCCCGGCGTCAGCTGCGTCAAGCCCAAGGGCGCGCTGTACGCCTTCGCCAGGCTGGACCCGGCGGTGCACCGGATCGTCGACGACGAGCGGTTCGTGCTGGACCTGCTGCTGCGCGAGAAGATCCACGTCGTCCAGGGCACCGGCTTCAACTGGCCGCGCCCGGACCACTTCCGCTTCGTCACCCTGCCCCGGGCCGACGACCTGGAGACGGCCGTCAACCGGATCGGGCGCTTCCTGGCCACGTACCGCCAGAGCTGACGCCCCGGGACACACCCTTAGGCTCGACGGCATGACCGTCCTTCGCTCCGTCGCCCTGTTCGTCCTCGCCGCCGTCGCCGAGATCGGCGGCTGCTGGCTGGTCTGGCAGAGCGTGCGCGAGCAGCGGCCGTGGTGGCTGGCCGGCCTGGGGGTGGTGGCGCTCGGCGCGTACGGCTTCGTGGCCGCCCTGCAGCCGGACAGCAACTTCGGCCGGGTGCTGGCCGCGTACGGCGGGGTGTTCGTGGCCGGCTCGCTGCTGTGGGGCGTGGTCGTGGACGGCTTCCGCCCGACCCGCTACGACGTCCTGGGCGCGCTGGTCTGCCTGGCCGGGGTCGGCGTCATCATGTACGGGCCCCGGCGCTGAGGTCCTCCCTCACCGCCGGGGCCCGTCGGGCGCGTCCGGGGAGCGCCGGCCGCTCGGGGACTACCAGCCCCAGCCGCCGCCCTGGCCGTCGTCGTCGCGGTTCGAGTCCCAGCCCTCGCCGACCGTGCGCAGGATCGTGTAGTTGTCGATCTGCGTGCCGTCCTCGGCCAGCGCGGTGACCTTCATGACCGACTTCTGGCCCAGGTGCTTCGGGGTGACGTCGACCTTGATGAAGGAGTAGCCGGTGTAGCGCACCCGCGACCACTGGATGGTCTCGGGGGTCTTCACCTTGCCCTTGCTCCAGTAGTAGGTCTTGACCTCGTCCTGGTGGTTCTCGTGCCCCTCGTAGGTGTCCGGCACGTCGAACTTGTACAGGCTGCGACCGGCCGCACCCGCGGTGACGTAGACCACGCCGTCCTTGGCCGGCTCGATGGTGGCGCCGCTCGGCACCTGCTTCGAGACCTTGTTCCCGAGGATCGCGTCGGTGCGCTCGTAGATGTGGTTGTGGCCGTTGATGACCAGGTCCACCCGGTACTTCTCGAACAGCGGCACCCAGGCCTCGCGGACACCGCCCTCGGAGGCGTGCGCGACGGTGGTGGAGAAGGCGCAGTGGTGGAAGAAGACCACGACGAAGTCGACGGTCTCGTCGTTGCGCAGGTCCTTGAGGGTGCGCTCCAGCCACTTGGTCTGCTTGTTCGCCGAGACGCCCAGGTTGGCCGGGATCTCGTAGGAGACGTCGTTGGCGTCCAGCGAGATGACGCCGACGTTCTTGTAGCGGAAGGTGTAGACGCCGGGGACGGCGCGCGGGTCCGGGCCGTTGTTCGGCAGGAAGAAGCGGGCGTTCTCGCCGCCGTAGCCGTTCGGCGAGTACCAGGCCTCGATGTCGTGGTTGCCGTACGCGACCATCCACGGGATCTCGGCGGCGACCGTCTCGGTCTGCACCAGGAAGTCGTCCCAGGTCTTCGCGTTGAAGACGGACTTGTCCGGGTCGGTGCCGGAACCGGCCGGGTCGGCGTAGCAGATGTCGCCGGCGTGCAGGTGGAAGGCCGGGTTCTGGGCCTTGATGATGTGGTCGTTGCCGGCCGCGTGCGCGCTGACGCCCTGGTCGCCGAAGGCGGTGAAGGTGAACGGCTCGTACACCTTGCCCCAGCGGTGGTCGCGGGAGGGCGCGGTGCGGAAGGTGTGCAGGGTGGAGATCTGCTGCTGCGAGGCCGGGTCGAAGCCCTCGTGGCCGACACCGTAGTAGTAGACGGTGTCGGGGCGCAGGTCCTCCAGCGCCACGTGCAGGTAGTACTGGTCCACCGGCTGGCTGTTGGGGGTCAGCGCCGGGGTGTGCAGGGCGCGGACCTCGGCCTGGACCTTGTGGCTCAGCTCCCACGGGGTCTTTCCGAAGCGCAGGAACGGCTTCTTGACCGGGGCCGGCACCTGCCAGGAGACGCGGAACTGGGTGTCCGGCTCGGGGCCGAACTGGAGGTGACGGCCGGTCGGCGCGACCAGCGCGCCGTCGATGCCGCTGGTCGTGCCACCGGTCAGCAGCTGCGGGCCGGCCGGGGCGGCGAAGGCCGTCCCGCTGCCCAGTGCGCCGCCGACGGCGACGGCGCCCACGGTCACGGCACCGGCGCGCAGCATCCGGCGGCGGGAGAAACGGGCCCGCAGGTACTCGTGCTGCTCGGCCATGCTCATGCGGTCGGCAAGCTTGGCCGGCACGCCCATGTTGGGGATATCCATGCGCGGGACTCTTCCAGCGGCACGTTGATCGCGCACGGACGCCGGGTGAACGGGTCGCAGCGTACCCGTCATTCGAACGCCAATGTTCGACCA
Source organism: Kitasatospora sp. NPDC127116 (assembly GCF_042677365.1). NCBI lineage: Bacteria > Bacillati > Actinomycetota > Actinomycetes > Kitasatosporales > Streptomycetaceae > Kitasatospora > Kitasatospora sp. NPDC127116. The sequence goes on along the minus strand of NZ_JBHXTL010000077.1, from coordinate 36,287 downwards.
TGATTCGGTAAAGGGCGTACCCGTACCGTCTCGACGCCGCATCATGGCCCCCACCGGTCCCCCGGGCTGAGTGGGCGTCACCGGACCCGGGCCGGGGCCGTCCTCAGCCGGAGGGCTCGTCCCACTGGGTGGCGGCCCGGTTGCCGGTGCCGTCGCAGGTGCGGCAGATCTCGTCCCGGTAGGCGTGCTTGGCCCCGGTCGCGTCCACCCGGTAGCGCACGTACACCCCGGTGCCGTCGCAGAGGAAGCAGTTGCCGCCCCCGCCGCCCACCTCGGTGGTGCCGGTGCCCTGGCAGGTCCGGCAGCTGAGACCGGCGGTCCGGCCGGTGCCCGCGCAGATGCGGCAGACCGTCGTCATCGGCTTCCTCCCTCGCGCGGAATCGGCTCGGCGCCGTCCGCGAGGGCCCGGCGCCACCGGTCATGGTAGTGGTGAAGGCACCCGGACCGACCCGGGTTCGCCCCGGGTAGACATGATCCGACGATCATCCGGTAGGACCGGAGCCCGGCCTCACTCCGGCAGGCCCTCGCGGACCCGCCGGGACACCGAGATCAACTGGAGGTCCAGCAGCCCCGGTGGATCGGCCAGGCCCGGGCCGCCCGCGCGCACCCAGGCGCCGATCTCGTCGATCATCTCGTCCATCAGCACGAAGCCCAGCCAGACCGGCCGGCCGCCCGCCGCCCGGCCCTCCGCCGAGGGGCCGACCACCACCACGTTCGACTGGGTGCACACGTCCAGGCACTTGACCGCCCGGACCCGGCCCGCCGAACCCACCGCCGTCCGCAGCCGCTCGTACTGGCCCGCATGGTCCACCCCGGGGTGCTTGGCCTCGGTGCCGCAGCAGCAGCCCCGGCAGACCGTGACGGTCACGGGGGCACCGGCGCCCCGCTTGCGGTCCCGGGCACCGTCGCGCTCTCGGCGGCTCATCGGCTCTGCTCCCCCTCGTGGTCGGCGGCGCGCTCCGCACCGGCCCCCGCACTGTACCCGCAGGCCAGGGGGCGCCCGCCAGACCCTTAGGATGCGCACGGCCCACGGGCCGCAACACGAGTCACGAACGACAAGGGGAGGACGGCCGGATGCCGAAGCGAAGGGGCCGCCGCGGTACACGGATATCGGTGGCCGTGGGAGTGGTCGGGATCCTGTGCGCCGTGCTCGGGTTCGCCGTGGTCGGCTCCGGCTACGGCTACCACCGCATGACGGGCGAGACGATGTCGCCGGAGCTGCGGTCGGGCACCGGGCTCTGGACCGAACGGGTCCGGCCCGCGGACGTGCGCCACGGCGAGGTCTACGCCGTCGACTCCCCCTGGACGCTGCAGGGCATGGTCGTCCAGCGGGCCATGGCCCTGGGCGGCGACCGCATCGCCTGCGCGAACGGGCAGTTCAGCCTCAACGGGAAGCCGGTCGACGAGCCGCCGGCCCGGCAGGCCCACACCTGCTACCTCGACTTCGACGTCACCGTCCCGCCGGGCCGGGCCTTCCTCATGGGGGACCGCCGCGCCGACGCCTTCGACTCCCGGATCAACCTGGCCGACCAGCAGGGCACCGTCGACCTCGCCAAGGTCGGCGAGCGGGTGGTGTGGCACAACGGCGCCGGCGACGAGGCGCTGCCCGGCAAGCTCGCCGGGGCGCTCGTCCTGGCCGCGCTCGGGCTGCTGCTGGCCGTCATCGGCCTGATCGCGGCGATCGTCCTCGCCGTCCGCGGCCGGGCCGCCCGGCCGCTGGGGCTGGAGCCGCCGGCCACCTTCTGACGCCGCCCCCGGCGCCGCTACCCGACCGCCCGGGCCGCCGCCCGTCCCGCCGTACGGCCCGAGAACAGGCAGCCGCCCAGGAACGTCCCCTCCAGGGAGCGGTACCCGTGCACGCCCCCGCCGCCGAACCCGGAGGCCTCGCCGGCCGCGTACACCCCCGGCAGCACCTCGCCGTCCGGCCGCAGCACCCGCGAGGACAGATCGGTCTCCAGTCCGCCCAGCGACTTGCGGGTCAGGATGTTCAGCCGGACGGCGATCAGCGGCGCGGCGCCCGGGTCGAGGATGCGGTGCGGGGCGGCGGTGCGGATGAGCCTGTCGCCGAGGTGGCGGCGGGCCCCGTGGATCGCGGTGACCTGGAGGTCCTTGGCGAAGGGGTTGGCCAGCTGCCGGTCGCGGTCCTCGACGGTGCGGCGCAGCTCGTCCGGGTCGATCAGCGGTTCGCCGGTCCTGGCGTTCATGCCCCGGGCGAGGTCGGCGAGGTCGCGGGCGACCACGAAGTCCCGGCCGTGCCGCAGGTGGCCCCGGACCGGGCCGGGGGCGCCGGGCAGCGCGCGCCCGAGCACGCCGCGCACCGACTTGCCGGTCAGGTCGGGGTTCTGCTCGGAGCCGGAGAGGGTGAACTCCTTCTCGACGATCCGCTGGTTGAGCACGAACCAGGTGTACTCGTACCCGGTGGACATGATGTGTTCGAGCGTCCCGAGGGTGTCGAAGCCGGGGAACAGCGGGACGGGCAGCCGCCTGCCCCGCGCGTCCAGCCAGAGCGAGGAGGGGCCGGGCAGGATGCGGATGCCGTGCCGGGCCCAGATCGGGTCCCAGTTCTCGATGCCCTCGGTGTAGTGCCACATCCGGTCGCCGTTGATCAGGCTGGCCCCGGCCCGGCCGGCGACCTCCAGCATCAGTCCGTCCACGTGCGCGGGCACCCCGGAGAGCAGCCTGGCGGGCGGGGTGCCGAGCCGGGCCGGCCAGGCCTTGCGGACCAGGTCGTGGTTGCCGCCGATGCCGCCGGAGGTGACGATCACGGCCTGGGCGCGCAGCTCGAAGCTCCCGGCGGCCTCGCGCGAGCTGGCCTCGCCCCGGCCCGCCGGGCTCGGCACCAGCACCTCGCCGGTGACGGTGTCGACGGCGCCCGCGGTGGCGGACAGCCCGGTGACCCGGTGCCGGAAGCGCAGGTCCACCAGGCCGCGCGCGGCGGCGGCGCGGACCCGCCGGACGAAGGGCGCCAGCAGCCCCGGCCCGGTGCCCCACGTGATGTGGAAGCGCGGCACCGAATTGCCGGGCCCGTCGGCGAGGTAGCCGCCGCGCTCGGCCCAGCCGACCACCGGGAAGAACCGCACGCCCATGCCGTGCAGCCAGGAGCGCTTCTCGCCCGCCGCGAAGTCCACGTACGCCTCGGCCCAGCGGCGCGGCCAGGCGTCCTCGGGCCGGTCGAAGCCGGCCGTACCGAGCCAGTCCCGCAGGGCGAGGGCGTGCGAGTCGCGGATCCGCATCCGGCGCTGCTCGGGCGAGTCGACCAGGAAGAGGCCGCCGAAGGACCAGTGCGCCTGGCCGCCGAAGGAGGCGGCGGGCTCCTGGTCGAGGAGGATCACCTTCCGTCCGGCGTCGGCGAGTTCGGCGGTGGCGGCGAGGCCCGCGAGGCCCGCTCCGATGACGATGACGTCGGCGTCCAGGGCCATGCGCAGTCCTCCGTCGGGGCTCGCGGTGGCGGCGCGTCCGGGACGCGTCGCCGCTGTGCGCCCGATACTGCGGTCTGCGGTGACGTCCGGTCAACCGGCGGGTAACAACCGCCCGCGTGAATTCCGCTCCGGGCCGTTTCGGAATTGCCGCCGGCAGTGGCGCGACAGCCGTTCGAGAGCCGTGCGATAGCCGTTCGGCATCCGGTGGGGCGAAATGCGGAATTCCGTCCGGGCCCGGCCTGACGGAATGTCGGCAATTTCCGCGCAAACCATGGACGTCCGGGAAACCTGGCAGTAACTTACCTGCGAGTAGCTGTGGCCCGGCTCGATGCGACCCCCACCCGTCGTTTCTCTCCCCCAGGAGGAATCGTGCTCCGCCCTGCCCGGAAATCCCGGCACCTCCGGAATTCCACCGCGCTCGCCGCCGTCGCCCTCGGTGCCGCACTCGCGCTCACCTCCACCAGCGCCCAGGCCGCCGGCGCCGCGCCGAAGCACTACGTGGCGCTCGGCGACTCCTACGCCGCCGGCGCCGGCGTGCCGAGCCAGTCGGCCGGTCTGTGCCTGCGCTCCGACCGCAACTACGGCCACCTGGTCGCCGCCGCCCTCAAGTCCGGCCGGTACACCGACGTCACCTGCTCCGCGGCCAAGATCAAGGCGATGACGCAGCCCCAGTACGACGCCTTCATCAGGGTCAACGACCCGCAACTGGACGCGGTGACCGCCGACACCGACCTGGTCACCCTCGGGATCGGCGGCAACGACCTCGCGGCCAGCGACCTCGGCCTCGGCGAACTGGTCGCCACCTGCATCGCCGGCGCCGTCGTCAACCCGCTCGGCACGCCCTGCAAGGACGTCTACCACCACGGCCACTGGGACTGGAGCAGCATGTCCTGGCAGTACGGCACCGACGACCTGGCCGAGCGGATCCGCACCACCATCGCCCCGCAGCTGGCCGACACCCTCAAGCGCATCCACGCCAAGGCGCCCGGGGCCAGGGTGCTGCTGGTCGGCTACCCGTCCGTGCTGCCCGCCGACGGCTCGAAGTGCATCCTGCGCCAGCCGGTGACGCCGGGCGACGTCGAGTACATGCACGGCGTGCTCAACAAGCTGAACGCCGCGCTGAAGTCCACCGCGGCCGCGAACGGCGCGACCTACGTGGACACCGCGACGCCGACCCTCGGGCACGACGTCTGCTCGGACGACCGCTGGATCGAGGGCGCGCTGCCCGGCTCGCCCGCCGTGCCGTTCCACCCCAACGCGACCGGCGAGCAGGTGATGGCCCAGGCGGTGCTCGCCGCGCTGAAGTAGCGCGGCCGCGGCGCCCGAACCGCCGCCCGCGCGGGTGCCGCGCCCCTACCGCCGCCCGCGCGGCGCCCGCCCGGCGCGCCCCCGGAAAGCCCCGAGGGGCCGGCGACCGAACCCCCGGTCACCGGCCCCTCGGTCCTGCGCGCCCTACTCGGACTTCGCGGAGGCGGAGGCGGAGGCGGCACCGACCGCGGAACCGGCGGCCAGCCCCGCCGACCACTTCTCCTCGACGTTGCCGAGCTTCCAGTAGGCGATCGCCGCGGCCCAGGTGAGCACGAACAGTCCGACGATGGCGTAGCCGACGAAGTTGAGGTCCAGTGCGCCGATCCAGGCGACCGGACCGCTGGTGATGTCCAGCTTCTCGCCGAGCAGGCCGATCAGCTCGATCGAGCCGATCACCAGCGCGACCAGCACCGACAGCCCGGTGACGGTCAGGTTGTAGTAGATCTTGCGGACCGGCTTGGAGAAGGCCCACTCGTACGCGAAGTTCATGAACGAGCCGTCGATGGTGTCCAGCAGGCTCATTCCGGCCGCGAACAGGATCGGCAGCGTGAGCAGCGCGTACCAGGGCAGCGAGAAGGCCGCCGCGCCGCCCGCCAGCACCAGCAGGGACACCTCGGTGGCGGTGTCGAAGCCCAGGCCGAACAGCAGGCCCACCGGGTACATGTGCCAGGGCTTGGTGACGGCCCTGGTGACCCTGCCGAGGATGCGGTTCATCAGCCCGCGCCGCTCCAGCTGGCGCTCCAGCTCCGCCTCGTCGTAGTCGCCCTCGCGCATCCGGCGGAAGACCTTGAGGATGCCGTTGAAGGCGCCCAGGTTGATCAGGCCGAGCAGCAGCAGGAAGGTGCCGGAGACGGCGACGCCGATCAGGCCGGTCATCTCGTGCAGCGTCGAGTCGTCGGACTCCACCTGGCCGGCCAGCGAGCGGATGCCGAGGGCCAGCAGCGCGCAGAGGCCGAAGACGATCGACGAGTGCCCGAGCGAGAACCAGAAGCCGACCGACAGCGGCCGCTTGCCCTGGCCCATCAGCTTGCGGGTGGTGTTGTCGATGGCGGCGATGTGGTCCGCGTCGAAGGCGTGCCGCATGCCGAGGGTGTAGGCGGTCAGGCCCATGCCGGCGCCGAACACCTGGCCGCCGACGTCGTAGTGCTCGGGCTCGACCACCGCGAGCAGGGTGAACCAGCCGATGACGTGGAGCGCGAGGATGAATCCGCCCATTCCGGCCAGGCGGATCCACTCCTCACGGGTGAGCCGGTCGCGCCAGCGGGGGGCAGTCATCTTCGTGTCCTTTCGGTCGGGCGGTCGGAAGCTGGGCCATCTTTCCGCCTCGGTGCGCGCAGTTGCAAGTCATGCGCAATTACGGATTCGTCTCCCCCCGCTCTCCCCGGCTTCCACCCCCCTCCCGAAGATCGTCACGACCCGTACAAGGCTTCGTAACCTCGGAGGGCTTTCACCCTGCGCTCTACGCGCGGATACTCCCGTTCTACGCGCGAAAACCTGAGCGCTGCCCCCTCAACTCCCCACGGAGGAACGGCACATGACGATCCGCATCCGAACCGCCGCGGCCCTCGCCGGAACGGCCCTGCTCACGGCCGGTCTCACCACCCCCGCCGCCACCGCCGCGCCCGGCCCCGCCGCGCCCGCCGCACTCACCGCGTCCGCCGCCAGGACCGCCACCGTCGGCGCCACCCCGCACCGGGTGCTGTTCGACAACAGCAAGGCCGAGACCGCGGGCAACGCCGACTGGATCATCAGCACCAGCCAGCCCGACCCGCTGGCCCAGAACGCCAACCCCACCACCGAGAAGAGCTGGACCGGCGCCCTGTCCGCCTGGGGCGTCGCCCTCCAGAAGACCGGCCAGTACAGCCTGAAGACCCTCCCGGCCGGGTCCACCATCAGCTACGGCACCGGCGCCGCGCTCGACCTCGCCAACTTCGACACCTTCGTGATCCCGGAGCCCAACACGCGCTTCTCCGCGGGCGAAAAGGCCGCGATCATGAACTTCGTGAAGAACGGCGGCGGGCTCTTCCTGGTCTCCGACCACAACAACAGCGACCGCAACAACGACGGCTGGGACTCCCCGAAGATCATCAACGACCTGCTGACCAACAACGGGGTGAACAACAACGACCCCTTCGGCTTCTCGGTCGACCTGCTCAACATCACCACCGACAACCCGCGCGCGGCCGACGCCCCGACCGACCCGGTGCTGCACGGCCCCTTCGGCACCGTCACCGGCTCCATCCTGCGCAACGGCACCACCTTCACCCTCAAGCCCGCCGACAACCCGAACGTCAAGGGCCTGGTCTACCGGACCGGCTACAGCGGCAACACCGGCGCGTTCTTCGTCACCAGCACCTTCGGCTCCGGCCGGGTCGCGATCTGGGGCGACAGCTCCCCGATCGACGACGGCACCGGCCAGTCCGGCAACACCCTGTACAACGGCTGGGACGACCCGGCGGGCACCGACGCCGCCCTCGCCCTCAACGCCACCGCCTGGCTGAGCAAGGCCTGACCTGGGGCGCCCCCACCGGGGCCCGCTCATCAGGCCCCCGCTCACCAGGCCTCCTCATCAGGCCCCTCTCATCAGGAAAAGGGCCGCTCCCTCCCCTACTGTCGGAAATACCGAACCGTCGGAAGGCCGACGCCCGGGACCGATGGGAGCGGCCATGCCGTCCTACCCCTTCCACACCACCCGCGAGGACCTGCGCATCCCGCTGCCCGACGGCACCCGGCTGGCCGCCCGGCTGTGGCGGCCGGTCGGTGACGAGCCCGGCCCCGCGCTGCTGGAGTACTCCGGCGGCCGCCTCACCGACCGGACCGCCGCCGAGGACGCCCGCCGCCACCCCTGGTACGCGGGCCACGGCTACGCCGCCGTCCGGGTCGACACCCGCGGGCACGGCAACTCCGAGGGCATCCCCGGCGAACCCGGCGGCGAACAGGAGCTGGCCGACGGCGCCGCCGTGGTCGACTGGCTCGCCCGCCGCCCCTGGTGCAACGGCCGGCTCGGCCTGCTCGGCACCGGCACCGCCGGCACCACCGCCCTGCGGCTCGCCGCCCGCACCCCCGGCACCGTCGGCGCCGTCGTCACCGCCTGCCCCGAGGGCGGCCACCGGCTCGGCGGGGCCGTGCTCGCCGCCGACCTGCACACCCGGCTCACCGCCCTGGTCGCCGACGCCGCCCTGCCGCCGGACCCGCGGCACGTCGGCGACGCCTGGCGGGCCGCCTGGCTGGCCCGGCTGGAGGCGCTGCAGCCGCCCGTCGACGACTGGCTCGCACCCCGCGAGAGCACCGTCCCGGTGTCCGTGCCCGCCCTCGCCGTGGCCGGCTGGGGCGACCCGTCCTGCTCCTTCGTGCTGCGGCTGCTCGCCGAGTCCCCCACCGCGCGCGCCCTGATCGGCCCCTGGCCGCACGGCCTGCCCGAGGCCGCCCTGCCCGACACCCTGCGCTGGTGGGACCACTGGCTGCGCGGCATCGACAACGGCGCCCTCAAGGAACCCGCCCTGCGCACCTGGCTCGCCACCCGCTGGACCGGGGACGAGGCCTGGCCGTCCCCCGACGTCCGGGAGATCCACTACGGCCTGGACGGGCCGCTGCGCACCGCCGGCACCGCCGCCCACGACCGGTACGTCCCGGTCCGGTCCCCGCAGCACACCGGCCTGAACGCGGGCGCCTACGTCCCCCACGGCCGTCCCGCCGACCGGCCGCCGGACCAGCGCGAGGAGGACGGCCGCTCGGTCTGCTTCGACTCCCAGCCGCTGCCCGAACCCGTCGAGCTGCTCGGCGCCCCGACCGTCCGGCTGCGGCTGCGCGAGGACGGGGCACCCGTCCAGGTGACGGTCCGGCTGTGCGCGGTCGGCCCGGACGGCACCTCGGAGCTGGTCACCCGGGGCTTCCTGGTCGCCGACGGGCCCGACGCCGAGGTCGAGCTCGCGGCCTGCGCCTGGACGGTCCCGGCCGGGCACCGACTGCGGCTCGCCCTCTCCTCGGTCTACTGGCCCTGGGTCTGGCCCCCCGCGGAGGACACCGGGTACGGCGTCGACCCGTCCCGCTCCACCCTGAGCCTGCCGGTGCGCCACCTCGCCGCCGACGTCGGCGCCCCGCCCGTCACCTTCGAGCCCCCGGTGCTGCCCGCACCGCTCGACATCCACCTCACCGAACCGCTCGCCGTCCGGCCCGAACACCTCACCGTGCACGACATCGGCCGCCACGAGTGGCGCGCCGAGCTCTCCCCCGCCACCGACGGCACCCGCACCCACCCCGACGGCCTGGTCCGCGACGAACACACCGTCACCGCCTACCGGGTGCTCGCCGGCGCCCCGCTCAGCGCCCAGGCCCGCACCGACCGCACCGTCCGGCTGGAGCGGCCCGACATCGGCTGGGACGTCACCGTCCAGACCCGCACCCAACTGCGCTGCGACGCCGAACACTTCATCAGCGTCGTCCAGCTGCGGGCGCTGGAGGCCGGCTCGGTGGTGTTCGCCCGGGAGTGGCAGCACCAGGTGCCCCGCGGGCCGTCCTGAACGCGACCGTTCGTGATGTGACAATGCCCTTACCAGAAGCGCGAGTCGGGGAGGGCGGGCATGCTGGACGAGTCGGTGTTCCGGACCGAGGACGTGGATCCACCGGACCGCTTCGAGTACTGGCGGCACCGACTCGCCGAGAGGAGCGCTCCGTTCGAGGCCAGCACCGGACACGCCGTCGACTTCCGGGCGGACCTGCGCGTCCTGACGCTCGGTGAGCTACAGCTCTGGCACATGGAGAGCCCGCCGATCACCGTACGCCGGCCGGCGCGCCTGATCCGCTCGTCCGACCCGGAGTTCTACCTCCTCTCGCTCCCCGTCCCCGGCGCCGGCCCCGCGGCCAGGTCCGACGGCCACGGCGAGTGGCGCCCTCGGGACCTGGTGATGTACGACAGCGTCCGACCCATCTCCCTCCAGGTGAACACCGACGATCCGCGCCGGCAGATCCACGGGACCTGGCTGACCATCCCCCGGCAGGCGCTGCCGCTGCCCCCGGACAAGGTGGCCGAGCTGATCGCCCGCCGGATGCCCGGGGGCGAAGGGGTGGGCGCCCTGCTCGTCCAACTGCTCGCCGGCATCGCCGCCGACACCGGCGCCTACCGCACCGGCGACGCGCCCCGGCTGGGCGCCGCCGCCCTCGACCTGGTGTCGGCACTGCTCGCCCACCACCTCGACGCCGAGGACGCCGTCCCGCCGGAGAGCCGGCGCCGGGCGCTGGTCCAGCGCGTACGGGCCTTCATCCGCGCCCACCTGCACGAGCCGGACCTCAACCCCGGCGCCGTCGCCGCCGCGCACCACATCTCGGTCAGCTACCTGCACCGCCTCTTCGAGGCCGAGGAGGAGACCGTCGCCGCCTGGATCCGCCGCCAGCGCCTCGAACGGGCCCGCCGCGACCTCGCCGACCCGGCCCTGGCCGCCACCCCCGTCCACGTCATCGCGGCCCGCTGCGGGTTCCCCCGCGCCGCCGACTTCAGCCGCGCCTTCCGCGGCGCGTACGGGCTGCCGCCCCGCGACTACCGCCACGGCGGCGCCGCGACGGCCACGGGTGGACGCTGAGCGAAGCGGACGTGGACCGGCTGCTAACGACAACCCCCCTGGGGGGTCGGCAAGCTGATGTCGTGTCCACCACGGGGGCTCCTCCGGTGGACACGGACCGACACCAGCACCCTCGAAGGGGGAACATCCATGTCCAGCAACGGAACCCGGCCCCGCACGACCCTGCGATCCGCCGCCGCCGTCGGCATCGCCGCCCTGACGCTCGGGCTCACCGCCCTCGGCGGCGGTCAGGCCGTCGCCGCGCCGCAGGCCGACCCGCTCACGTTCGGGACGCCCGTCACCCTGTCGGAGTCCGCGATCACGGCGGACAGCCTGCCGTGCATCACCAGCCCCGGGGTGAAGACCTGCTTCGACAAGGCCGGCGACAAGGTGCTCGTGCTCGACACCGCGAAGGACGGCTTCTCCGCCGTCGGCCGGTGGAGCACCGACTACGGCCGCACCGGCGCGTGCCGCAACGCCCTCGGCGTCGGCAAGTGGGCGGAGTGCAACTACGACATGCGCGAGACGGGGCACATCCAGCTGAACAACGCCCTCTACGACGGCGACACCGGGCTGCTGGTGCTGACCAACACGTACTCGGGCTGGCTGTCGATCGGCTGACCCGCCGGCGGCCCCGCCGCTCTCCGCCCGTACGACGGGCGGGGAGCCGCAGGGCGCGGCGCCCGTCCCGCTACGCGTGCTCGGCCAGGACCTCGGCGATGACGTGGCGGGCGATGGCGGTCATCCTCGGGTCGCTGTCCCGGTAGTAGGCGACCTCCAGCAGGGCGATCGACAGGGCCCAGCCGCGGGCCCGGGCCCAGGCCGCGTCGTCGGGGGCCGCGGCCGCGCGGAACGCCTCACGGGCGGCGGCGGGCAGGACGTACCAGGCGGGGATCAGGTCGACGGCCGGTTCGCCCAGGCCCGCACAGCCGAAGTCGATGACCGCGCTCAGCCGACCGTCCGGGGAGACCAGCAGGTTGCCGGGCTGGAGGTCACTGTGGAGCCAGACCGGGGGGCCGGCGGGCGCGGGGGCGCGCAGCGCGTGCTCCCAGGCGGCGGTCACGGCGGCGGCGTCGACCAGGTCCGGCACGGCCGCGATCGCCTTCCTCGTCCCGGTGTCCCGGTCCGCCAGCGACTCGCTGCGGTAGGCGGCGGGCGCGCCGGCCGGGTCGATCCCGCGCATCGCGGTCACGAGGTCCGCCAAGTCCCGGGCCAGCAGACCGGGTTCGGCAGTCCGGCCGGCCGTCGGGGTGTCGCCGTCGATCCAGCGCAGCACCGACCAGGGCCAGGGGCAGCCGTCGACCGGCCCGCCCACGGCCAGCGGGACCGGCACCGGGACCGGCAGCCGCGGGGCCAGGCGGCGCAGCCAGACGTCCTCCTTGGCGATCTCCTCGACCACCCCGGGGATCCGCGGGATGCGCACCACCAGCTCCGCCCCGAGCCGGTACATCGCGTTGCTGGTCCCGGCCGGTTCCACCGGCTCGACCGGCAGACCGGCCCATTGCGGGAACTGCTCGGCGACCATCCGGCACACCAGGGCCTCGTCGATGTCCAGTTCGTCGGCGTGCAGCTTGCGGGAGGAGGCCATGGTGCCCGACCCTGCCACCCGCCTGCCGGGCCGGGCAAGCGAATTGCCGCGCCAGGCCGGAGGGCGAGCCGCTAGCCCGGGTGGACCGCGCCTGCCGCGATCAGGCCGGGCAGCTGGCGCATGTCGTCGAAGACCACGGTGCCCGGCCCGGCCAGCCGCTCCGCGACCGTGACGCCGCCCGCGTAGCCGAGCGCGCGCATCCCTGCGGCGCGGGCGGCCTCGACGCCGGGCCGGCTGTCCTCGACCACCACGCAGGCGGCCGGGTCGACGCCCATCGAGCGGGCGGCGTGCAGGAAGAGGTCGGGGGCGGGCTTGCCGCGGGCGACCTCGGTGGCGCTGAAGATCCGTCCGGCGAAGTGGTCGTGGAGGCCGGTGCGGCCCAGGGTGTGGCGCATCTTCTCGTGGGTGCCGCTGGAGGCCACGCAGGTGGGCAGGGTGATCGCGGCCAGGGCTTCCGGGAGGCCGGCCACGGGGGTCAGCCCGGCGTCCACCGCCTCGGCGTGCAGTTCGACGAAGCGCTTGCTCCACAGGACGGCCGTCTCGGCGCCCAGCCGTTCGGCGACCGTCGCCCGGTTGGCGGCCTCGGACCGTCCGACGAAGAGCTCGATCGCCTCCGCCTCGGTCAGCGGCCAGCCGTGCTCCGCCCCCAGGCGCACCAGCACCCGGACGGCGATCACCTCGCTGTCCACCAGGACGCCGTCGCAGTCGAAAATCACCAGCTCTATCGGCTTGATCATCCGACCAGCATAGGCCGGTGCGCACCCGGGGGCGGTGACCGTCGAACCGGCCACCGCCCCTTGGGCGTTACCCGGTCAGCCGGTCTGGACGGAGGTGTCGTCGATCACGAAGCTGGTCTGGAGCGAGGCGTCCTCGGTCCCGGCGAACTTCACGGTGACGCTCTGGCCCGCGTAGGCCGACAGGTCGAAGGTGCGCTGCTGGTAGCCGGCCGCGGCGTCCACGTTGGAGTAGGTCTTCAGCGCGGTGCCGTTGACCGACACGGTCAGCTTGTCGTACGCGGTGCTGCCCGACTCGGCGGTGTCGATGTGCAGCCAGAAGCTCAGCGTCGCCTTGCAGCCCGACGGGATGCTCACCGTCTGCGACAGCGAGTCCGAGTGGGTCGAGCCGTAGCCGTTCATCCACGCCTTCCAGGAGCCGCCGTGGGCCGCCTGCGAAGAGCTGTTGTCCACCACGCCGCTCGACGTCGTCCACGGGGTGGCGGTGCCGGTCTCGAAGCCCGCGTTGCCCAGCAGCTGCGCCGGGGTGCAGCTGCCGCCACCGGTGGAGACCGCCCAGGTGAAGGAGATGGAGGCCGACTTGCCCGCGGCGTCCGTGACGGTGACGGTCACGGTGGAGCTGCCCGCGGTGGAGACGGTGCCCGCGATGACGCCGGTGGAGGAGTTGATCGACAGCCCGGCGGGCAGGCCGGTCGCGGCGTAGGACAGCGGGGCGGTGCCACCAGAGGCGTTGATCTGGAGGTTGACCGCACCGCCGACGGCGGTGGACTGGTTGCCCGGGTTGGTCACCGAGACGGCGCTGCCGGCCGGCTTGGTGAGCAGGCAGCCGGCCACGTTGAGGTCGATGGCCCGGGTGGAGGAGTTCAGGCAGGTGGTGAACCAGTACGTCTCCTCGCCGTAGCTCTGGCCCTTGTAGGCCTTGGTGGTGCCGTCGGCGGCCACCTCGCACGGGTTGTTGAGGGTGCACATGGCGCCGTCGTCATTGCCGGTGTTGTTGATGCCGATGATCCGCCCGCTGGCGGAGTCGACGATCGGCGAACCGGAGGTGCCGTGCGTGGTGTTGCACCCGGAGCTGTAGCGCAGCGAGTCGTGCCAGGTCCAGGCGTCCTCGCGCAGGGTCGGCACGAAGCCGTTGACGGAGCAGTTCCAGACCTGCTTCCAGTACGACGAGGGTATGTACATCGACGCGCCGTCGGTCGGGTGCGAGTCGCTGATCGTCAGCGCGGTGGCGCCGTACTTGGAGCTGATCGACCCGTAGGTGTCGGTGAGTTGGTAGAGGGCGACATCGGTGCCGGTCATGGTCGCGTAGAGCAGCTTGTCGGCCTGGACGGTGCCCAGGCTGTTGCCCGCGCCGTCCAGCAGGGTGCCGCTGCGGCTGGCGGTGGTGTTCTGGATGACCTGGCCGGCCGAGGGCATGGTCGGCAGGCAGTGCCCGTTGGTGAGCATCAGCGCGCGGTCGCCGGCCACCGAGGTGGGGTAACGGACCAGCGAGGCCGAGCAGTTGCTCAGGGCGATGGTGGACGTCAGGTCGGCCGCCTGGACGGCCTGCGCGGGGGCGGCGGCGAAGGCCAGCCCGCCCGCGACGACGGCACTGGTACCGGCCACCGCGACAAATCTCTTGAACATGGCTCTCCTTGTGGGGGATCGCGGGGTGTACGACTGGTCGCCGACGCCCGCGCCGCACGAAAGTGCCATGGCCACTTCAAGAGGTCAAGGATTGTGACCGAACTCGCCACTGCCCGGCACGGGTCGTGCCATCCGAAGGCAACGACCCGTCCCGGTATGCCCGTTACGGGTCGGGCTACGGCTGCGGGGCGGAGTTCACGGTCTGCCCCTCGATCTTGGCTCCGCCCTTGCCGTCGTTCACGCCGATGACCACGTTCCAGGCCGCCACGCTCGGCGTGAAAGCATACGATTCCTGGTACTTGATGAACTGACAGTTCTCGGTGAACTGCTTCGCCTCGGAGTCCCAGTCCACCCCAGTGGTGTAGTAGAAGTCGTACGAACCGTCCTCGACACCCTCGACAGTGGCCAGCCGGCCCTTGGTCGCGTACACCGAGGCCACCGACTTCCCGCCCTGGGCGAGCGTGAAGACCGCGTCATTCGAACCCTGGTTGTCGAACTTCAACGTCCCCTTGCCGCCCTTCCCGCCCTCGCGGACCATGGTCCCGTTCTCAAGGGACCTGGGCTGCGGCTGCGGAGCGGGCAGCTGCGGGACGGTGAACGCGGTCCGGTACCCAGCCGTCGTCAGCTTGGCCAGAGCCGCCGAGACGCCCTGCAGCGCCTGTCCGGCACCGAGACGTGCCTGGGCGACACCCAGCCCGCAGAGCTTCTTGCTCCAGATGTCGGCGCTGAGCGCCGAGGTCTCGAGCGTGAGCGCTTCCAGGGCGTTCACCAGATCTGTGCGCGCCGCCTCCGCCCCCGCCGGGGTCACGGCGGAGTTCAGGCTCCGGGCGGCACGACCGGCGTTGGAGCCGACGACACCGAGCGCCTTCGCGAGATCGGCAGGGGTCGTGGCCGCCGCCGCCTTCCCCAACCCGCTATCAACCGGTTCGAGGGCCTGACCGAGCACCGTGCCGTAAGGCGTCGCCGAGGCGCTCGGCGCCGCCGTCCCACCCCCGCCGGAGCAGGCCGCGAGCAGCAGCACCCCGCCGACCGCCAGACCCGCCCCACCCGAAGACCCCGCGAACCGCATCGACTTCACGACCCCACCCCACTGTCATCCGCCGCGCACTCCCCGTACGCGTCGGGGCGACATGCTGCCGAGCACGAACCACCCGGGTCAACCCGATAAGGACGATCATCGGAAGGGGCCGCCCCGGGGCCTCCACGGAGGTCAACTACGATCGGGCTCGTGCTCAGTCTCACCGGACTCCCGCTCCAGATCATCGCCTCCCTCCTCGCGATCGCCGTCTTCGCCGCCACCATGTGGCTCTGGCCGCGGTTCGGCGGGAAGGGCTGGAAGGCGTGGCTGGGCCGGATCGGCGCGTTCCTCGCCACCCAGGTGTCGGTCCTGGCCGCGATGGGCCTGATCGCCAACAGCTACTTCGGCTTCTACAGCTCCTGGACCGACCTGCTCGGCACCAGCGGCGGGCTCGGCACGGTGGTCGACCACCAGCCCAACGCCTCCGGGGTGGCCGTCACCGGCGAGCAGAAGTTCTACTCCGCCCAGGGCTCGGACCCGGAGCGCTCCGGCCTGATCCAGAAGGTCGACGTCAAAGGGGCCGGCAGCGGCCTGACCACCGAGGCGTACGTCTACCTGCCGCCGCAGTACTTCCAGCCGGAGCACGCGAAGCAGCGCTTCCCGATGGCCCTGGTGCTCACCGGCTACCCGGGCACCCCGGAGAAGCTGATCTCGCTGATGCAGTACCCGGCGTCCACGCTGAACGCGATCGAGCAGAAGAAGCTGCCGCCGACCGTCCTGGTGATGACCCGCCCCACCCTGGTCGGCGACCGGGACACCGAGTGCGTGGACGTGCCGAACGGCCCCCAGGTGGAGACCTTCTTCACCACCGACCTGCCCAAGGCCCTCGCCACCACGTACCGGATCGGCACCGACCCGGCCAACCGGGCGGTGATCGGCAACTCCACCGGCGGCTACTGCGCGCTCAAGTTCGCGCTGCGCAAGCCCGACGCCTACCGCTCGGCGGTCGCGCTCTCCGGCTACTACAGCGCCGCCCACGACGCGACCACCGGTGACCTGTTCGGCGGCAACGACCGGCTGAAGCAGGAGAACGACCTGCTGTGGCGGCTGAAGAACCAGCCGCCCGCCCCGGTCAACCTGCTGCTGACCACCGCGTACGACGAGAACAACTACGACGAGACCAAGGCCATGATCGCGGCCTTCAAGGCCCCCACCACGATGTCCTCCATCACGCTGGACACCGCCGGCCACAACTTCCACACCTGGACCCGGGAGATCCCCCCGGCCCTGGAGTGGCTGGGCAAGCACCTCGCCGTACCGCCGTCCGCCTGACTTTCCGGATCACACGCGCCTCACACCCCCGTCTCACGGTTCTCTCAGGCACGCCACCGACGGTATGGCGCATGACCACGAGCAGCTACTCCCCTCCGGCCGGCGAACCGTGGCCCGAGGCCGCGAACTTCCCGCCACCGGAGGTGCCGCCCGGCCCGGCCCGGCCGGACCCGGCGCCGCTCTTCCCCGAGCAGCCCCTGCCGCCCGCCGGCCCCAAGGGTCCGGCGTCCTGGTCCGGCCGGCTACGCACCCTCCCGGCCCGCGCCTGGCGCGGGCGCGCGGACGACCCGCGCTGGGTGCGCCCGGCCCTGCTGGCGCTGCTGGCCGCGACCACCGTCCTCTACCTGTGGGGCCTGAGCGCCTCCGGCTGGGCCAACTCCTTCTACTCGGCCGCCGTGCAGGCCGGCTCCCAGAGCTGGAAGGCCTTCTTCTTCGGCTCCTCGGACGCGGCGAACTTCATCACCGTCGACAAGCCCCCGGCCTCGCTGTGGCCGATGGCCCTGTCGGCGCGGATCTTCGGCCTCTCCTCGTGGTCGGTGCTGGCCCCGCAGGCGCTGATGGGAGCGGCCACCGTCGGCGTGCTGTACGCGACGGTGCGGCGCCGCTTCTCCCCGCTCGGCGGCCTGCTGGCGGGCGCCGCGCTGGCCCTCACCCCGGTCGCGGCGCTGATGTTCCGCTTCAACAACCCGGACGCGCTGCTGGTGCTGCTGCTGACGCTGGCCGCGTACGGGCTGGTGCGCGCGGTCGAGGCGGCGGGCACCCGGTGGCTGGTGTTCACCGGGGTGGTGTTCGGCCTCGCCTTCCTCACCAAGACCCTGCAGGCCTTCCTCGTGCTGCCCGCGTTCGCGGTGATCTACCTGGTCGTCGCGCCCACCGGCCTGTGGCGGCGGGTGCGGCAGCTGCTGCTCTCGGGCGCGGCGATGGTCGTGGCCGGCGGCTGGTGGGTTGCGGTCGTCGAGCTGCTGCCCGCCTCGGCCCGCCCGTACGTCGGCGGTTCGCAGGACAACAGCTTCCTCTCGCTCACCTTCGGCTACAACGGCCTCGGCCGGATCAACGGCGACGAGACCGGCAGCGTGGGCGGCGGCGCCCGGATGCCGGCCGGGCTCGACCTGCCGGGCGGTGCGATGCGCGGCGGCGGCCACGGCTGGGGGCAGACCGGGCTGACCCGGATGTTCGGCACCGACATCGGCGGACAGATCGCCTGGCTGCTGCCGGCCGCGCTGATCCTGCTGGTGGCCGCCCTCTGGGCGACCCGCCGCTGCGCCCGCACCGACACCGCCCGCGCGGCCTTCCTGGTCTGGGGCGGCTGGCTGCTCTCCACCGCGCTGATCTTCAGCTTCATGTCCGGGATCTTCCACCAGTACTACACGGTGGCGCTGGCCCCGGCCGTCGCGGCGCTGGTCGGCATGGGCGTGGACGGCCTGTGGCGGGCCCGGCACCGGCTGCCCCGGGCGCTGGTGCTGGCCGGAACGCTCGCGGTGACGGCGGTCTGGGCGTTCGTGCTGCTCGGCCGCAGCCCGGACTTCGTGCCGTGGCTGCGCTGGGCGGTGCTGGTCGGCGGGCTGCTCGCGGCGGCGGCACTGGCCGCCGGTCCGCTGGTCGTCGGCTCGCCGGCCGCCGGGTCGCCGGCCGGGCGGTTCTCCGGCCGGACCGGCGCGCGGATCGCCTCGGTGGCGGGCCTGGTGGGCCTGGCGGCGGCACTCGGCGGTCCGGCGGCGTACGCGGTGGACACCGTGAACACGCCGCACACCGGCTCGATCGTGACCGCCGGGCCGGGCGTGGACGGCGCGTCCGGACCGGGCGGCACGGGGCGCAAGGGCGGCAGGGGCTTCCCGGGCGGGCAGAACGGCCAGGGCTTCCCCGGCGGCCAGGGCTCCCCGGGCAGCGGCGCGGGGGCGGGCACCGACCACGGCAACGGCCGCCACGAGCGCGGCACCGGCAGCGGCACCGGCTTCCCCGGCGCGCAGGCCCCCGAGGGCACGGGCACCGGCGGCCTCCCCGGCGGCGCCGCGGCCGGCGGCCCGCCCCCCGGCGGCATGGGCGGCCTGCTCGACGGCCCCAAGGTGACCGGCGAGGTCGCCGCCATGCTGAAGGAGAACGCCGACCACTACACCTGGGCGGCCGCCACGGTCGGCTCGCAGACCGCCGCCGGCTACCAACTCGCCACCGGCGAACCGGTGATGGCCCTCGGCGGCTTCAACGGCACCGACCCCTCGCTGACCCTGGACGGCTTCCGGACGTACGTCCAGGAGGGCAAGGTGCACTGGTTCATCGGCGCCGGCGGCTCCCACCGCGGCTTCGGCGGCGCGGGCGGCGACGAGGGCGGGCAGCAGAACGAGTCCGCCCGGATCACGTCCTGGGTGGCCGCCCACTTCACCGCGAAGACCATCGGCTCGACCACCTTCTACGACCTGACGGCCCCCACCTCCTGACGGTGGGCCCGCAACCCCGGAGGGGGCGTGCCGCGTTCGCGCGGCGCGCCCCTTCCGCCGTCCCCTTCCGCCGTCCCCTTCCGCCGTCCCCTTCCGCCGTCCCCTTCCGCCGTCCCCGGCCGCCCGTCCTCAGTCGGTCGCGCAGTGGGTGCCCGCCTCCGGCAGCCGTCCGTCCACCAGGTAGGCGGCCACCGCGTCCCGGACGCAGCTGCTCCGGTAGTAGGCCATGTGCCCGTCGCCGTCCCGGGTGAGCAGTACGCCGTGCTCCAGCCCGCCGGCCAGCCGCTGCGCCCAGGCGTACGGGGTGACCGGGTCGCCGGTGGAGCCGATCACCAGGACCGGCGCGCTGCCCGGTGCCCGGACGGGCTGCGGCAGCTCGGGCGAGCGGTACGGCCAGGCCCGGCAGTCCGGGACGAGCAGGGTGCCCGTCGGGTCGTGCCCGGTGGTCAGCGGGGCGCGGGCGGCGAGTTCGGCGAGGGCCGGGCGCAGTTCCGCGTCGGTGGGCGGCGGCGGGCCGTCCGCGCAGGAGATGGCGGCGAAGGCGTCGGCCACGCTCTGGTAGCGGCCGTCCTCGCCGCGTCCGTAGACGCTGTCGGCGAGGGCGAGCAGGCTCTCGCCCTCGCCCCGGGTGACGGCCGGTTCGATGGCGTCGCGCAGCCCGGACCAGGACTGGTGGCCGTCGGCGAGCGCGTCCAGGACGGCGCCCCAGCCGAGCGCGGCGGTGAGCGTACGGCCGTCGGCGGTGCGCAGCGGGTGCTCGCGCAGGCCGTCGAGGAAGCGGGCGAGGCGCTGCGGGGCGGTGGCCGGGTCGGGGCCGAACGGGCAGGAGTCCCCGTCCTCGGTGGCGCAGTCGGCGGCGAAGGCCCGGAACCCGTCCTCGGCGGCGACGGCCTGTTCGATGCCGAGCCGGGCGGTGGGGACGCCGTGCTCGACGGCGCCGTCGAGGACGAGCCGGCCGGTGCGCTCGGGGAACTCCTCGGCGTAGCGGGCGCCGAGGTGGGTGCCGTAGGAGAAGCCGAGGAAGTCCAGCCGGCGTTCGCCTAGGGCGCCGCGCAGCACGTCGAGGTCGCGGGCGGTGTCGCGGGTGCCGAGGTGCGGGAGCAGGTCGGCGTGCCGGGCCTCGCAGGCCTCGGCGAGGACCCGGCCGCGGCCGTAGTCCGGGTCGTCGGTGGCGTCCCACTCGTCGCGGGTGGAGTCGTCCAGGCACTGGACCGGGACGGTGTCGCCGGTGCCGCGCGGGTCGAAGCCGACCAGGTCGTAGCGGTCGTGCAGCGGCCCCTGATAGTTCTTCCAGCCCCAACGGACCATCTTGACACCGGAGTTTCCGGGCCCTCCGGGGTTGAGCAGCAGGGCCCCGAGCCGGTGCTCGCGGTCCGCGGCGGGCACCTCGGTGACAGCGACGTCGATGGTGCGGCCGCCCGGGTCGGCGTAGTCCAGCGGCACCTTGAGGGTGGCGCACCGCACGACGGCCGTGTCCGGGTCGGTGCCGTCGTCGCCGGGGCAGGGCTGCCAGTCGATGTGCTGGTCGTAGAGCGCGCGCAGGGCGGGTGTCGCGGTGGCGGCGACCCGCTCGTCCAGCGGAGGCCGGGCGACACCGCCCGTGCAGCCGCTCGACAGCGCGAGGGCGAGGACGGCGGCGAGGGCGGGCACGGCGCGCCCGGACGAGCGGGGGAACCGGGAAGTGATCGGGGGCACCGCCCACGAATACCATCCGACCTGCGTCCGAAGCACATCGCACCCGCCCCCGGCCGGGGTCGACGGCCCGTCAGCCGTCGCACTGCTGGAGCATGGCCTTCTTGTCGGCGTCGGTGACGGGCAGCTGGTACTTCAGCGAGACCTGGGCGAAGCGCACCGCGTAGGAGCAGCGGATCCCGGTGTCGGCGGGCAGCCAGGCGGCCGGGCCGGAGTCGCCCTTGGAGGCGTTCTGCGAGCCGTCGGCGGGGATCAGGTTGAGCGGGTCGTTGGCGATCTGGACGCGCTTGGCCTTGTCCCACTTGCTGGCGCCCATCTGCCAGTCGTAGGAGAGCGGCATCACGTGGTCGATCTGGATCTTGGAGGCCTGCTGCTTGGTCCACTGGACGCTCTTGCCGGTGTACGGGTCCCAGATGGTCATCGCGGTGACCGTGCAGTCCGAGCCGTCCTTGTGCTCGACGCCGGTGCCGTCCCGGGCGAGCAGGTCGTTGCGGGTGTCGCACTTGTTGCCGCCGAACGGGACGCCGTCGACGTTGTCCGTCCAGGCGGGGCCGAACTCGTTGCGGTCGTAGCCGTCCTTGGTGCCGACGGCGGCGGTGGCGACCTTGGCGATGACGTCCCGGCCGGCCTTCCGCTCCTCGGGGGTGGTCAGCGGCGCCAGGCCGGGCTTGGTGCCGTCCGGGTTCTGCAGCGGGCTGGTGCCGGTGGCCCCGGCGACTGCGCCGCCACCGGGCTTGGGGCCGGTCGACTTGTGGTCGCGGCCGCCGATCAGCCAGCCGACCAGCGCGAGCGCGCATATCAGGAACACGGTGGCGGCGGACAGGGTGGTGCGGCGGGCGGGCACGGAGAACTCCCGGGATCAGGGGCGGGGTGACGGCGAACCAGCAGATCAGCCGCCCCGAGAGCAGGTCAAGCCGACGCCACGGGCCGGCCCGGAGCATGTCGAAGCTCACACCCGCTCAAGCCGCCCCGCCCCGGCGGGGCGTTCAGCCGCCGATGGCCGACATCGGACGGTCGGGCCGGACGAACCGCGCGCTGCCGATGGCGTGCCCGGGCCCCTTGCCCGCCACCGCCACCCGCCAGGCCGCCTCGATCGCCGCGTCGTCCGCCCCACCGCGCAGCAGCGCCCGCAGGTCCGACTCCTCGGTCGCGAACAGGCAGGCGCGCAGCTGCCCGTCGGCGGTCAGCCGCACCCGGTCGCAGCCGCCGCAGAACGGCCGGGTGACGGAGGCGATCACCCCCACGACCGCGTCCGTGCCGGCGATCCGCCACTCCTCCGCCGGGGCGTTGCCGGGCCGGCCGACCGGCCGCAGGTCGAACCGCTCCCCCAGGCGCGCCAGGATCTCCTCCGCCGTCACCATCGCCGAGCGCTCCCAGGCGCCTTGCGCGTCCAGCGGCATCGACTCGATGAAGCGCATCCGGTACCCGTTCGCGAGGGCGAAGGCGGCCAGCTCCACGATCTCGTCGTCGTTCACCCCGCGCACCGGCACCGCGTTCACCTTCACCGGCCCCAGCCCGGCCGCCTTCGCCGCCGCCAGCCCCGCGAGCACGTCACCGATGCGGTCCCGCCGGGTGATCGCCGCGAACCGCTCCGGGCGCAGCGTGTCCAGGCTGACGTTCACCCGCCCCAGCCCCGCCTCGCGCAGCCCGGCGGCCGTACGCGCCAGCCCGATCCCGTTCGTCGTCAGCGACAACTCCGCGCCCAGCGCCGCGATCCGCCCGACCAGCCCGGTCAGCCCCCGCCGCAGCAGCGGCTCCCCGCCCGTCAGCCGCACCGAGCGCACCCCCAGCCGCTCCACCGCGATCCGCACCAGCCGCACGACCTCGTCGTCCCCCAGCACCTCGGCACGCGCGAGCCAGGCGGGCCCCTCCGCCGGCATGCAGTACGTGCAGCGCAGGTTGCAGCGATCGGTCAACGACACCCGCAGATCGGTGTGGACCCGGCCGAAGCGGTCCACCAGCGGGCGGGGCGCGGCCCCGGGTACGGGCGGGGGTGCGGTGTTCATCGCCCCAGTACAGGGGGCCCGGGCCCGGCCCGGCCAGCGGCCGAACCGCCGGGCCGCGGCCGCCGCGCGCGGCTTCCCCTTGTGGCTTCCCACAATGCGCGCCCCGGCCCCGACCGGGCAGGCTGGCCCCATGCAGACTGCGCCGACACCCGCCGGACCGGGCCCGGTCGCCGCCCTGGTCCTGGCCGCCGGGGGCGGGCGGCGCCTGGGCGGGCGGCCCAAGGCCCTGCTCCGCTACGGGGGCCGGCCGCTGGTGGAGCACGCGGTGGCGGTGGTCCGGGCCGGCGGCTGCGCGGACGTCACGGTGGTGCTGGGCGCGCAGGGCGGGCGGGTGCGGGCCACCGCGCACCTGCCGGGCTGCCGGCTGGTCGGCAATCCGGACTGGGCGCAGGGCATGGGCTCCTCGCTGCGGGCCGGCCTGGCCGCCCTGCCGCCGCACGCCACGGCGGCGCTGGTGATGCTGGTGGACACCCCGGGCGTCACCCCGGCCGCGGTGGCCCGGCTGCTGGCCGCCCACCGGGCGGGCACCGAACTGGCCGCGGCGGCCTACGGCGGGCGGCGCGGGCACCCGGTGCTGATCGGCGCCCGGCACTTCGCCGAGGCGGCGGCGGGCGCCCGCGGCGACGCCGGGGCCCGCGCCCTGCTGACGGCGCACGCGGCGGAGCTCGTCCTGGTCGAGTGCGCCGACGTCGCCGCCCCGGACGACCTCGACACCCCCGCCGACCTGGCCCGCTGGTCCGCCGGGTGAACGTCCCGGTCCGGCCCGCCGGACATCCCCCTCGGGGAGGATTCCGCCCCCACCCGAGCGGGCAGGATTCCCTGATCCGTCCCTGAGGATTGCCTCATTCCGCGCCCGGCGCCGGACATTTCGGGGAGCATGGGAAACGTCCCACCCACCCGCCCCCGACGGACGGAGCCCGCGATGGCCGGACTGCCCGACGACTTCACCGGACACGACCCCACGCGGCCGGGGCCGGGCGGTGGCGCCCGGGCGATCCGCTGCCCCGCCTGCCGCCGCGAGCACCTCTACGAACCTCCCTCCCTGCCCTGCCCGTGCGGGGCCTCGCTCAAGGTGCCGCTGCTGCGCGGCGGGGTGCCGGTGCAAGTGCGCTTCCGGTCCTGGGAGGACTCCTGGCTGAGCATGCGCTGCCCGCACTGCGGCCGCTCCGACCAGTGGCCGCAGCCCGAGTTCACCTGCAACTGCGGCGCCACCGTCCGGCTGCCGGTGGACCGCGCCACCCGGCTGGGCGGCGGCACCGCCGCCCCGCTCGCCGCGCCCGGCCCGCAGGCCGCCCGCCCGTACCCGGCCCACCCGATGAACGCGCCCGCCCCGGCCCCGCCCGCACCGCCCTCGGCCGGCCGCCCCCGCCCGTTCCGCCACCGCGCGCCGTTCCGCCCCCATCCGGTGCGCACCTCGCAGGACGCGGTGTTCACCGCCGCCCGCTACCTGGAGTGGCTGGGCTTCGACGACCTGGAGCTGACCGAGGCCCAGGAGCGCGACGGGGTCACCCTGCTGGGCAGCCGGATGGTCGCCCAGGTGGACACCTGGACCGAGCCCGCCGACGTGAAGTCGGTCGAGTGCCTCTGGCTGCAGACCCTGCACGCCGAGGAGATGGCCGCCGCGATGTTCACCCTCGCGGGTTATTCGCACCAGGCCACCGTGCGCGGCGAACAGCTGCTGGTCGCCCTGTTCAGCCTGGACCTGGCGGGTGTGCCGCAGCCCGCGAACGGCGCCGCCGAGGCCCTGATGGAGACCGGCTGGACCTCTTGACCCACCGGGCGGCCCGCCGGGCCGCCCCCACCTCCGCCCCCACCTCCCCCTCCCGTGTCTCCTCCGGCGTCTCCTCCCGTGCGCACCCCTAGATCATTTTTCCTCCAAAAGCAACAACCTTCGCTCGTGATCTGGTGCACAAGCTCACCCCCGTGTTGAATTGCGGCCACAGCGCGGGCCTTTCGCCCTGTCGTCGCCATGCGTGCGGGTCGTGGCGGCAGGGCCTCAGGGGCAGGTCCGCGCGCTTGCCGGATGGCGCACACAAGGAGGTGGCGTTGTCGGAGCACGGATGGAACCCGAGCGGCCCGGAGGAGCGGGGGCGGGCGGCAGCGGAGGAACCGGGCGACACCGTGTGGCGGCTGAGGTCCCGGGGGTGCTGGCAGGAGGCCGCCGAACTGCTGCGGCCGACCGCCGAGCACGACCCGGAAGCGGCCCTGGGGCGGGCCGAACTCCTCATCGAGCAGTGCCTGTTCACCGCGGCGCACTGGACCCAGGCGGAACAGGCGCTGCGCCTGGCGGAGGCACTGGCCTCCGGCACCGAGCAGCGCGCGGCCGCCGCCTGCGCCCGCGGCTTCCTCGCGTACGTGGCGAGCGTGCTCGGCCCGCGGGACCGGCTGGACGAGGCGCAGGCCGCCCTCGGCCGCACCTCGGCGCTGCTGCCGCCGGACGCCCCGGGCCGACCGCTGCTGGACTTCCGGCGCGGACTGGTGGCCGAGAACCTGCTGCGCGACCGCAGCGCCGCGTGGATCGCCTACCGCCGGGCGCACGAGGGCGCCGGCGAGCGCGGGGACGAACTTCTGCGCTCGTACACCTGGCGGCACCTGGCCGCGCTGGCGCTCTCGCGCGGGGACCGCGGGAACGCCCGGGAGGGCTTCGAGGCCTCCCTGCGGCTGCGCGAGCAACTCGGCTTCACGGTGGGGGTGGCACCGGCGCTCGCGGCGCTCGCCGAGGTGTCCGAGCCGCCCGAGGCCGCGCGGCTGCGGGCCGAGGCGGCCCGGCTGGTGGCCGGCCTGGGCGGCGTGCCGGTCTGGCTCGCACGCCAGTTGGCCGCCTCCCGTGCGCCGGGGCCTCCCTCGGACGGGCGCATCGCGAGCGAGACCGGAGGAACAATCAGCTAAGGTGAGGCTAACCTGGCCGGGGGGAGCAGTACCCCGGCCAGGTCGCCTTGCCGTTCCCCGGGCACCGCCATGCCCCGGTCCGGCCGCGTCCGACGGGCCCGTGCCGCCGGGCACCGCCGGGCGGACCATGGGCGCCCCGGTCGACCCGATGGGGCCGCCCATGACCGCGAGCAGCACCCGGCCCGGCCCCAGGCCGCGCGTCCCCCGCACCACCGGGACGCGCACCGCCGTCCCCGCCCCCGCTCCCACCACACCGGGCGCCCCCTCGTACCACCGGCTGTCCGGACTCACCCCCGTTCTGACGGTGCGCTGCGCCCCGCCCCGGCGCCGCGACGGCTGGCTGCCCGCCGCCGACCTCACCACCCGCCCCGAGGCGGTGCGCGAGCTGATCGCCCACGACGCCCGGCAGGGCCTCGCCCGCTACGGGCAGCCGCTGCGCCCGGACGTCGCGGCCGGCTTCGGGCTGCACCGCTTCGTCTGGCCGGTCTCACTGCTGTTCACGCTGCCGTGGTTCCTGGAGCGGCGCGTCCCGCTGCTCGCCCTGCGGGACGTCGCGCTGCGCAGGCGCCCCGACGCGGTCGAACTGACCGTCCGCGCGACGGAGTTCGCCTGCCTGCCGGAGGACCCGGCGGCCGGCTCCGGGCAGGCCCGGACGGTGCCGGACGAGCCGGCGCTGGCCGCCGCCCTGCGGTCCGCCCTGGGCGCCTTCCTGGCCCCGGTGCTCACCGCCTTCGGCCCGGAGGCCAGGCGCGGACCCCGGGTGCTCTGGGCGATGGCCACCGACGCGGTGGTGGAGGGACTCTGGTACGCGGGCGGGCTGCTCGGGGAGCAGGAGCGGGCGCGCACCGAACTGACCGCGCTGCTGGCGCCCGGCGGGGCCCTCGACCCCGCGCGCACGCCCGGCGCGGACGACCGTCCCGCCCCGGCCCCGGCACCCTTCACCCCGGGCGCCGGCTTCGCGCCCCCGGCGCCCGGGGCGGAGAGCGCCCCGCCCCCGGTCCGGTCCCGGGCCAGCTGCTGCCTCGTGTACACCGCCGATCCGAGGGACATGTGCGGCGGCTGCCCGCGCGTCACGCGGCGTTGACGAAAAGCCGTTCGACATCGGGTTCGAAAAGCCCGCCATTCCTGGAAAAACCCACGTCGCATTCCTATGACCATGCGATGGTCACCGGGTCAGAAATCCCTCTCCTCAGCGCATTGACGGCGAATCGGCCATTCCTCCGCGCGGAATCCGCCATGATGGTCCCCGCCATCACGGCGCAGAAAAGCGACGCAGGAAAGCGAGGCTGGTTCCGGCGATGAAATTGTCCGACATACCGCTCGGATGGGCGATCACCGTGGTCGTGGGGCTGCTGGTCAGCGCACTCCTGGTGGCCCTGCTCCGCAGCCGGGGGGCCACCTCCTCCACCGCCGGCCCCGATTCCTGGGAACGTTCCGAGGAACGGCGCCGCCGCAAGGAATCCCTGTACGGCGGCGCCTCCTACACCCTGTTGTTCTGCTGCGCCGGCGTCGCGGCCGCCCTCTCCTTCCACGGCCTGGTCGGCTTCGGCGTGCAGAACCTCGGCCTGTCCGGCGGCTGGGAGTACCTCGTCCCGTTCGGGCTCGACGGCGCCGCGATGTTCTGCTCGGTACTCGCCGTCCGCGAGGCCAGCCACGGCGACGCGGCGCTCGGCTCCCGGCTGCTGGTCTGGCTCTTCGCCGGCGCCTCGGCCTGGTTCAACTGGGTGCACGCCCCGCGCGGGCTGACCCACGCCGGCGCCCCGCAGTTCTTCTCCGGCATGTCCCTCTCGGCGGCGATCCTCTTCGACCGGGCGCTCAAGCAGACCCGCCGGGCCGCGCTGCGCGAACAGGGCCTGGTCCCCCGCCCGCTGCCGCAGATCCGCATCGTCCGCTGGCTGCGCGCCCCGCGCGAGACCTACGCGGCCTGGTCGCTGATGCTGCTGGAGAACGTCCGCAGCCTGGACGAGGCGGTCGACGAGGTGCGCGAGGACAGGCGGGAGCGCACCGTCGAGAAGCAGCGCCGCAGGCTGGAGGGGCGCCGGGAACGGGCCGAGATCCGGGCGATCAACCGCTCCAACAGCGCCTGGCGGCGCGTCGGCGGTGCGACGGCACGGCGGCTGGAGGCCGGCCCGGAGCCCGCCGTGGCCGCCGTGGCCCCCGGAGCGGGGCGTCCCGGGGTGGAACGGTCCGCGGCGGAGCGGGTCCGGACCGAACGTCCCGGAGTGGAGCGGGCCGCCGCGCCGCGCGAGGTGGAGCCGGCCGAGGGCGCGGTCGTCCAGCCGGGCCTGCCGGCGCGTCCGGAGCGGCGAACCATCGACCTCACCATGGAGGAGGACACCGTCACCCTGCCCCGGCTGGACTCGCTGGAACGCAAACTGAAGGACCTGGAGCAGCAGTTCGGCTGATCCCCTCCGGCCCGGTCCCCCCGGGCGGCGCGCCGCCCGGGGAGCCGGAACCGGACGGGGGGTCAGGCCGCTGCCGCCGCCGTCCCGCTGAGTTCGAACCACATCCGCTTGCCGGTGCCGCGCGGCTCCACGCCCCAGGAGTCCGCGAGCGCCTCCACCAGCATCAGCCCGCGCCCGGAGGAGGCCTGCTCCCCCGGCGTCCGGCGGGTCGGCCAGAGGTCCGACTCGTCCTCCACCTCGACCCGCAGCCGGGCCCGGCCGCCGTCCGCCTCCGGCTCCCGGTAGAGCCGGGCGGTGAACATGGCGTCCCGGTCGGTGTGCCGGATGGCGTTGGTGACCAGCTCGGAGGAGAGCAGCTCGGCGGTGTCGATGAACTCGGCCACGCCCCAGCGGCGCAGCGCGTCGCGCAGCTCGGCCCGCACCTCGGCCACCCGCGCCAGGTCGGCCTGGCCGATCCGGCGGCGCAGCTGCTGGGCGGTCAGGCCGCCGGCCGGGCCGTCCCAGCGCAGGAGCAGCAGCGCTATGTCGTCCTCGCGCTCGCTGGAGTCGGCGGCCTGGGAGGCGATCCGGTCGGCCAGCTCCTCCAGCGGGTCGCGGGCGGCCTGCGCGGCGTCCGGCAGCGGGCGGGCGAGCGCCCGGGTGAGCCGGGCGACGCCCTCGTCCAGGTCCATGCCGCGCGCCTCGACCAGGCCGTCCGTGCAGAGCACCACGGTCTCGCCCGGGTCCAGGCTGAACCGGGTGACCCGGTACTCCTGGTCCGGGTCGATGCCCAGCGGCAGCCCGCCGGCCACCGGCACCACGGCGGCGGTGCCGTCCGCGCGGCGCACCACCGGGTCGAGGTGGCCGGCCCGGACGGCGTAGACCACGCCGTAGTCCACGTTGACCTCGGCGTAGGCGCAGGTCGCGAAGTGGTCGGTGTCGAGGTCGGCGAGGAAGCGCGAGGCGCGGGCCATCACGGCGGCGGGCGGGTGGCCCTCGGCCGCGTAGGCGCGCAGCGCGATCCGCAGCTGACCCATGATCCCGGCGGCGTGCACGTCGTGCCCCTGGACGTCGCCGATCACCAGGCCGACGTGTCCGCCGGGCAGCGGCACCACGTCGTACCAGTCGCCGCCGATCTGGAGGCCGGAGCCGGCCGCGAGGTAGCGCACCGCCGTGGTCACGCCCGGGACGGACGGGACGGTGCGCGGCAGCATCACCCGCTGGAGGCCGGCCGCCAGCTCGTGCTCGGCGTCGTGCAGCCGGGCCCTGGCCAGCGACTGGGCGACCAGCCCGCCCAGGGTGGTGAGCAGGGTGCGCTCGTCCGCGTCGAGCTCGCGCTCGTCGTCGAAGCTGACCACGCACACGCCGATCGCCCGGCCGCTGGCCACCAGCGGCAGGTACGCCCAGGAACCCCGGCCGGTGCGGCTGGTCGGCTCCCACACCTCGGGGTAGCCCTCGCGGAACTCCTCGCGGGTCGAGACGAAGACCGGCGTACGGTGGCGCAGCGCCTCGGCCGCCGGGTGCCCGGGCGGCAGCACGGTGCGGTCCCAGACCGCCAGCGTGTCGGCGCGGTAGCCGGAGGCCCCGAGGATCTGCGCCCGGCCGGCCTCGAAGGAGGCCAGCACCAGGCCGTCCGGCGGCAGCCCGGGCAGCGGCAGCTCGGTGAACACCCGGGCCACGTCACGCACGGTGACGGCTTCGGAGAGGGCGCGCGCCGCCTCCTTGATGAACCGGGAGCGCTCCTCGCGCAGCAGGGCCATCCGGTCGGCGTGGTCCCGCTTGTGCAGCTCGACGGTGGCGTCCCAGACGAAGCCGACCATCCGGGAGGCCCGGCCGAAGGCGTCGGCGAGCACCCGGCCGCGGAAGCGCACCGCGCGCATGCCGCCCCTCGCCCCGACCGTGCGGTAGTAGGCGCCGCACTGGCCCAGCTCGGCCACCGCGCGCTCGACCCGGCGGCGCACCACGGGCGCGTCCTCGGGGTGCAGCAGGGCCAGGAAGGAGGCGGCGGTGCGGTCGAAGCGGCCCTGCTCCAGGGCGTCCAGTCCGACGATCGTGCAGGCCCGCTGGTCGCCCTCCAGGACGTCGCGGCGGATGTCCCAGTCGAAGGAGCCGATGCCGTTGGCCGCCATCGCGGGCTCCAGCCAGTCCGGCATGGTGTCCGCGGAGGACGGCGGCAGTCCGCCCGACAGCACGGGCGCCAGGCGGGCGGCGGCGAGGCTCGGCGACGGGCGCACCGCGGAGCCGCGGCGCGTGGTCTGGGCGGGCGGCCGGGCCCGGCCGGTCCCGGTGGTGGTGGCGCCGACGGGCTGCCCGGGAGTGCGCGGCTCCGGGGCGCCCGGCTGCTCGGCGACGCGCGGCTCGACGGCCCGCTGTCCGACCGCTCGCGGCCCGGCGGCTCTCGGGTCGGCGGTGCGCGGCTCCACGCTTCGCGGTTCCACGGTTCGCGGCTCGACGGCGGGCGCCGCGCCGGGAGGAAGTGCCGGCCCCGGCGACTCGGGCTCAGTGGGCATGCTGCTCCTGCCGCTGCCGTGGCGGACCGCGCCGACCGTCCGGACGGGCCGCATGGCGGTGTGATGGGTCGTGCTGGATAGGACGGTGCGACGGACGGTGGCCAGTCGAGGTTCGGTCTCCCCGCTGCTTCCCGCACGTGGACACACATTCCCACCATCCTGGCCAATGTTCGGCCGAGCGGCAATGCCAACGGGCCGGAAACCTTCCGTTCCGCCTTCTGTTCCGGGCTTCCTTCGACAGCGAATCAATCGACGGCGAACAATCGTACGACCCCGATGGCGGGCCCGGCGGCGACCCGGCGACCCGGCGACCCGGCGACCCGGCGACGAGAGACTGTGCCGGCGCCGGGGCCGGGATCAGGGCGTGGCGAGTTCGAACCAGGTGACCTTGCCGTCGCCGCGCAGCTGTACGCCCCAGGAGTCCGCGAGCGCCTCCACCAGCAGCAGGCCGCGCCCCGAGGTCGCGTACTCGGCCTCCGGATCGCGGCGGCGCCCGGGAAGTCTGCTGGTGCCGTCCTGCACCTCGATCCGCAGCCGGTGGTCCGGGTCGAGCACCGCGTCGAACACCGCGCCCTTGCCCGTGTGCAGCAGCGCGTTGGTGACCAGCTCGGAGGAGAGCAGCTCGGCGGTGTCGGACAGCTCCGGCACCCCCCAGTGGCTCAGCGCCGAACGCAGCCGCCGCCGGACCGCGCCCACCCCGACCAGGTCCGCCGGGTCGAGCGTGAGGTGCAACCGCCGGTGCAGGGCACAACCCGGAGCCGGTGCACCCGGCAGGGTCGTCCCGGTGCTGCCGGTCGGCCCCTGGACCGGCCCGGACCGGTAGGCGTCGCCGGAACTCGTCCGCTGCCGCGGGAATCGCGACTGACCGTCCATCAACCCATGCCCCCGCCCTGAAATCCGGGCCCCCGCCTCCGGATCCCCCGCCGGCCGGGTGGCCCCCTCGTTCTGACCACTCATCCTCATGCCCAGTTGACGGCGTTTGCAACAGTGTGCGTCCGATCACGTGGGGTGAAAGGGGCACGGGGTGGTTCGCGTGATCCAACTGCCCGCGCCGGACAGGTTTGCGAAGCGCAGAGGCGATTTTCGAGGGCGCCGTCACCCGATCCCGCGCACACCCGGCGCCCGTACGGACCGTGCGCCCGACCGCGCGCCCCCGCCCCGCTCCCGCCGCGCGCCCGCCCCGGGCGGCGGGTCTGCACTCCGGGTCTGCACTCCGGGCCTGCGCGGCGGGTCCGGGCGGCGGTCCGCGGACCCTCCCGGCCCGCCGCCCCCGTGCCGCCCCTCACCCCCATCCCCCGCCCAGCAAGCCGAACCCCCGCGGAGCGGCAACGCTGGACAGGGCGGCCCGGTGCGGGTTCAATGACCCGAGATGTTTGAACGATGTTCTAACATCGCCCCCGACAGCCCCCAGGGCCCCGAGCCGACCCCGTCCCCGGCGACCGCGAGCGAGGAACCGTGCGACTGACCCCCACCGAGCGGGACCGGCTGCTGATCTTCACAGCAGCCGAGCTGGCCCGCGCCCGCCGCGCCCGGGGCGTGCGCCTCAACATCCCCGAGGCCACCGCCCTGATCGCGGACGCCGTCTGCGAGGCCGCCCGCGACGGCCGGCGCCTGGCCGAGGCCATCGAGGCCGGCCGCTCCGTGCTGACCGCCGACGACGTCCTGCCCGGCGTGCCGGACGTGGTCACCGTCGTCCAGGTCGAGGCCGTCTTCGAGGACGGCACCCGCCTCGCCGTCGTCAACGACCCGTTCAAGGGCGCCGGCTCGCTCGGCGACGAGGCCCCCGGCGGCGCGCTGATCGGCGACGGGGCCGGCTACGACCCGGTCGAGGAGACACTGCTGCTCCCCGTGCACAACACCTCCGCGGTGCCGATCTCGGTCACCTCGCACTTCCACTTCTTCGAGGCCAACCCGCGGCTCGCCTTCGACCGCGCCGCCGCCTACGGCACCCACCTGGCCGTCCCGGCCGGCTCCTCGGTGCGCTTCGACCCCGGCGCCACCGTCGAGGTCGGCCTGGTGCCGATCGGCGGCGGGCGGGTCGCGATCGGTTTCGCGGGGCTCGTGGACGGCCCGCTGGACGCGCCCGGCGCGAAGGAGGCCGCCCTGGCGAAGGCCCGCGCCACCGGCTACCTCACCCACTTCGACGACGCGGAGGTCGAGTCGTGACGTCCATCACCCCGCACGACTACATCTCGGTGCACGGCCCGCGCGCCGGGGACCGGGTCCGGCTCGGCGACAGCGGACTGATCGTCCGCGTGGAGTCCGACTCCCAGGCGCCCGGCGACGAGTTCCTGGCCGGCTTCGGCAAGACCGCCCGCGACGGCCTGCACCTCAAGCCCGCCGCGGTCCGGGACACCTGCGACGTCGTGATCAGCAACGTGCTGGTGATCGACGCGATCCAGGGCATCCGCAAGACCTCGATCGGCCTGATCGGCGGCCGGATCGCCTCGATCGGGCGGGCCGGCAACCCGGACACCCTGGACGGCGTGGACGTGGTCGTCGGCACCGGCACCACGATCGTCTCCGGCGAGGGCATGATCGCCACCGCCGGCTCCATCGACACCCACGTCCACCTGCTCTCGCCACGGATCATGGAGGCCTCGCTGGCCTCCGGCGTCACCACCGTCATCGGCCAGGAGTTCGGCCCGGTCTGGGGCGTCGGCGTCAACTCGCCCTGGGCACTGCGCCACGCCTTCAACGCGTTCGACGCCTGGCCCGTCAACATCGGCTTCCTGGGCCGCGGTTCGTCCTCCGACGAGGCCCCGCTGATCGAGGCGCTGGCCGAGGGCGGGGCGTCCGGCTTCAAGGTGCACGAGGACATGGGCGCGCACACCCGCGCCCTGGACACCGTGCTGCGGGTCGCCGAGGAGTACGACGTCCAGGTCGCCCTGCACACCGACGGGTTGAACGAGTGCCTGTCGGTCGAGGACACCCTGAAGGTGCTGGAGGGCCGGACCATCCACGCCTTCCACATCGAGGGCTGCGGCGGCGGACACGTCCCCAACGTGCTCAAGATGGCCGGCGTGCCGAACGTCATCGGCTCCTCCACCAACCCGACGCTGCCGTTCGGCCGGGACGCCCTCGGCGAACACTTCGGCATGATCGTCTCCGCGCACGACCTCAAGGTCGACCTGCCCGGCGACGCCGCGATGGCCCGCGACCGCATCCGGGCCGGCACCATGGGCGCCGAGGACGTCCTGCACGACCTCGGGGTCATCGGCATCACCTCCTCCGACGCCCAGGGCATGGGCCGGGCCGGCGAGACGGTGCGCCGCACCTTCGCCATGGCCGGCAAGATGAAGGCCGAACTCGGCCCGCTCGACGGCACCGGCTCGTACGGCACGACGGACAGCGGCGACGACAACGAGCGCGTGCTGCGCTACATCGCCAAGCTCACCATCAACCCGGCCATCGCCCACGGCCTCGCGCACGAGGTCGGCTCCATCGAGATCGGCAAGCTCGCCGACATCGTGCTGTGGCGCCCGGACCACTTCGGCGCCAAGCCGCAGCTGGTCCTCAAGGCCGGATTCCCCGCGTACGGCGTGGTCGGCGACCCCAACGCCTCCACCGACCGCTGCGAACCGCTCGTCCTGGGACCGCAGTTCGGCGCCCACGGCGCGACCGCCGCCGACATCTCGGTGGCCTTCGTCGCCCAGGCCGCCGCCGACGGCGCGTACCTCGACCGGGCCGCCGACGGACTGCCCACCCGCCGCCGCCGGGTCGGCGTCCGGGGCACCCGCGGCATCGGACCCCGCGACATGGTGCGCAACGCCCGCGTCGGCCACGTCGAGGTCACCGAGACCGGGCTGGTCTCGCTCGACGGCTCGCCGCTGCGCTCCGAACCCGCGGACAGCGTCTCGCTCAGCCGCCTCTACTTCCTCTGACCCCCCCCCGCATTCCGACCCCCCGCGCCAAGGCCCCGGACCTCTTGAGGACTCGATGACGACCACCCCCACGCCCGCCTCCCTCGGCTACCGGATGCCCGCCGAGTGGCACCCGCACGAGCGCACCTGGATGGCCTTCCCCACCACCAACCCCACCTTCGACGGCCCCGAGCAGCTGCACGCCGCCCGCCAGGCCTGGGCCGCCGTCGCCGACACCATCGTCGGGTACGAGCCGGTGACGCTGATCGTCAACACCGGTGAGACCGAGGAGGCCCGCAAGTACGTCTCCGAGCGGGTCGACATCGTCGAGCGCCCGCTGAACGACGCGTGGATGCGCGACATCGGCCCGTCCTTCCTGATCGACGGCAAGGGCTCGCTCGCCGCCACCGACTGGATCTTCAACGGCTGGGGCGCGCAGTCCTGGGCCCGCTGGGACAAGGACCAGCACATCGCCGAGCACATCGGCGAACTGACCGGGGTGCAGCGCTTCGCCTCCCGGCTGATCAACGAGGGCGGCGGCATCCACGTCGACGGCGACGGAACGGTGCTGGTCACCGAGACCGTCCAGCTCGGCGAGGGCCGCAACGCCGACTGGACCAAGGAGGAGGTCGAGGCCGAGCTGCACGCCTTCCTCGGCACCACCAAGGCGATCTGGCTGCCGCGCGGACTCACCCGCGACTACGACGAGTTCGGCACCCGCGGACACATCGACATCGTCGCCTCCTTCGTGCGCCCCGGCGTCGTGGTCGCCCACGTCCAGCCCGACCCCTCGCACCCGGACCACGAGGTCTGCCGCGAACTGGTCGCCGTGCTGCGCGCCTCGACCGACGCCCGGGGCCGGCCGCTGGAGGTCGTCGAACTGCCCGCCCCCACCGTCCTGCTGGACGAGGACGGCGAGCCGGTCGACTACTCCTACATCAACCACTACGTGGCCAACGGCGCGGTCGTCCTGTGCGCCTTCGACGACCCGCGCGACCAGGAGGCCGCCGCCATCCTCGCCGAGGCCTACCCGGGCCGCACCGTCGAACTCGTCGACGCCCGCGAGATCTTCGCGAACGGCGGCGGCATCCACTGCATCACCCAGCAGCAGCCGAAGGCGCTCTGACGCCCCGTCCGGGCGGGGGCCCCGCGCCCCCGCCCGGACGGCTTCCGAGGCCCCGTTCCACCGAGGAGACCCGCACATGGCCGACCCCCGCCCGCGCCGGCCGGCCCGCCCCCGCGAGGAGGTCTTCGCCACCGCCCGGGCCGCGATCGCCGAACACGGGCTCGCCAAACTCACCATGGCCGGTCTCGGCAAACAGCTCCAGATGAGCGCCGGGCACCTGCTCTACTACTTCGGCAGCAAGGACCAGCTGCTGCTGGAAACCCTCCGCTGGAGCGAGGAGCAGCTCGGCGCCCGCCGCCGCGAGGCCCTCGCCGACCCCGCCCTCGACCCCTGGCAGCGCCTCGACGCCTACCTGCGCCTCTACCTGCCGGAGGGCGCTGGCGACCCGCGCTGGATCCTCTGGGTCGAGGTGTGGGGCCGCTCCCCCGCGAGCGCCGAGATCCGCCAGGGCCAGCAGGAGATCGAGGCCCCCTGGCAGGCCGACCTGGTCGCCCTCGTCGAGGAGGGCGCCGCCGCCGGCCACTTCACCCCCGGCCCCGCCGCCGACCGCGCCCTGCAGATCCGCGCCCTGCTCGACGGCCTCGCCGTCCCCATCGCCATCGGCCTCCCCGACGCCCACCGCCCCGCCGCCCTCACCCAGGCCACCGCCGTCACCGGCATACTCCTGCGCACCTGAGCCCACCCGCGGCTCCCGCCCCCTGCCCGGGGGGGGGGTGGGGGCGGGCGCGCGGAGGAGCCCCCGACCCCCCCCCGCGCCGCCCCGCCGGGGGGGCGGGGCGGCGGACCGGCGCGCGGCGGCGGAGGC